>CAZZKQ010000440.1:0-3368 GCA_964654875.1 uncultured Verrucomicrobiota bacterium
CATCACATGCAGGTGTTCTGGATGCCGGAGGGCAGCGGCAACCTGCAGGTGGGCTTCCCGTTCACCTGGCTGATCCCCGAGCAGCGGTGGGTGCCCCGCAACTCGACCTTCCTGCGTCCCCCGGGGATGTCGCATCAGTCGGAGGCGTGGAATGTCACCTGCAGCCGGTGTCACACCACGGCGATCGAACCGCGGGTCGACCCCGTGGCGAGGCGCATGGACACCCGGGCCGCCGAGCTCGGCATCTCCTGCGAGGCCTGCCATGGACCCGGTCGGGCCCATGTCGAGGCACGTCGGGCCGCGGGTCTCAACCCCCCGAAGCCGGATCCGACCACCCTCGCCCGTGAGATCGTCCATCCCGAGAAGATCGATCCGTTGAGGGCTTCCGAGACCTGCGGGTTCTGCCACTCGATGAAGTGGATCGATCGGGCCGAGAACTGGCGTCAGGACGGCTTCCGGTTCCGCCCCGGCGATGTGCTGGCGGACACCACCCCCCTCATCCAGCCCGACGAGGTGGAACGCGTGCCGGGACTGCGCGGGTACATCGAACGCAATCCCCAGCTCCTCGAGGATTTCTTCTGGTCCGACGGCATGGTCCGCGTCAGCGGCCGGGAACACAACGGGCTGGTCAAATCCCCCTGCCACAAGGGAGGCCGGTTTTCCTGCCTGTCGTGTCATTCCCTCCATGAAAGCGAACCGGCCGACCTTCTGGCGTCGAACCGCCAGGATGTCCGGGCCTGCACGCAGTGCCATGATCGGTTCCGGGAACCGGCCGTCCAGGAGGCCCATACGCACCACCGGCCCGGGTCCCCGGGCAGCGACTGCTACAACTGCCACATGCCGCACACGACCTACGGGGTCCTCACCGCGATCCGGAGCCATCAGGTCAGCAGTCCCAGGGTGGACGTGGAGCTGTCCACGGGTCGGCCGAACGCCTGCAACCTCTGTCATCTGGATCGCACCCTGGACTGGACCGCCGGGCATCTGGAGCGTTGGTATGGCCAAAAGGCCCCGGTGCTGGACGAGGTGCAGCGGACGGTGGCGGACTCCGTCCGGATCACCCTGGCGGGGGACGCGGGGCAGCGGGCCCTCATGGCCTGGCATTTCGGGTGGACCCCGGCTCGGACGGCTTCGGGGTCGGACTGGATCGCCCCCTACCTTGGGCTTCTCCTGGATGACCCGTATGCCGCGGTGCGGTGCGTCGCGGAGCGGTCGCTGCGGGGAACGCCGGATCTCGTCCCGTTGGGATACGACTACGTGGTACCGCCAGCAGGCAGGCCTCCGGCGTTGGAAACCGTTGTGGCGAAATGGAATAAGGGGCTTCGGGCTGACGGTTTGGCCTTTCCGGACGCAATCCTGTTGGGGAAGGGTGGGGGCGGGTCGGCGGGTGAGGGTTGGCGGACGCTTCTGCAGTCGCGGAACGAGCGTCCGGTGCGTCTCCGGGAGTGACCTGGGCATGACCCACCCGGTCCGCGATCCGTCCCTCCCGCCCTTGGCGACCGTTCGGGTGGGCGGAATAAGTGGCTTGGAACCGGTTTCCGCTCTTGCCTCGGCTGGAAAAAAGCGTATCCCACTCGTCCCCCGGGGCTTGCCTAGGCGAGTTCCCGGTTTTCCCGTCTGTCCCGTACAGGCGGGCGCGGAGTCCCGGTCCGTCCGGTCCGGGAACCGTGTTGAGGAAAGGACGTGAACGTGATTTGAGCGAAATCAAACTCAAGAAAGGCGAACCGATCGATCGGGCCCTGCGCCGACTGAAGAAGAAGGTCGACCGGGAGAACACCCTCCGTGAGGTCCGCAACAAGCGGCACTACGAGAAGCCGAGCGAGCGCCGCCGCCGCAAGCTCAAGGTGGCCAAGTTCAGCGCGATGCTGGCCGCCCGCTACGCCGATCAGTGATGAACGGCCTGTCGGATTGAATCCCATGTCGCCGGTTGTTGTCCGAAGGGGCACCTCCGGCGACTTTTCACTTCCATGTACTCCCTTTCGACCTGTTGGAACTCCGGACGCCACACCGACGGCCGGGCGATGCTGCGTGAGATCCGTGAGCTCGGCTTCGAGTATGCCGAGCTGAGCCACGGCATCCGGATCAGCCTGCTGCCCGGCATCCTCGACGCCGTGCAGGCGGGTGAGATCAAGATCTCGACCCTCCACAACTTCTGCCCGTTGCCCATGGGCGTGCATTGGCCGGCCCCGAACCTGTTCAAGTTCAGCGCCGAGGATCGCCGGGAACGGGAGTCGGCCTGGAAACACTCGCTCAAGACGATCGAGACCGCCGCACGGGTCGGCGCCAGGCTGGTCGTCCTGCATTCGGGTCAGGTCGACATCAAGGACTACAACGAGAAGCTCGAGGAGATGGTCGCCCGCGGCGAGCGGGAGACGCCCCGGTATCGCAAGCTGGTCGAGGAGATGGACTCGAAGCGGGAGCGCCGGAAGGAACGCCCCCTCGAGCTGGCCCTCGACATGATCCGCAACCTCGCCGATGCCGCCGCCGCCGAGGGTCTGCTGCTGGGGATCGAGAACCGGGAGGCGGTCGAGGAGATCCCGTTCGATCACGACCTTCCCATCTTCCTCGCCCAGCTGCCGCCGAACGTCCGCTACTGGCACGACTGTGGGCATGCCCAGATCAAGGAGAACCTCGGCCTGATCCAGCATGCGCTCCATCTGGAGGGGATGGCCGAGCGGCTGGGGGGACTGCATGTGCATGACGTGATCGCCGATGAGGAGGGGCAGCACGACCACTGCCCGCCAGGTTCGGGCATGATCGACTACGCCGCGCTTCGCCCGTTTGTCCGACCCGAGCACATCAAGGTCCTCGAGCTCAGTCCCGGCACCGAGACGGAGCATGTCCGTCGCGGGTTCGCGCACATCAAGTCGGTCTGGGGCGAGGAGTAGAGGTCCGTCGTGCGCGCCCCGTCGATTCCGAGCGTGGCCCGAGCCCTCGTGGGCTGGCTGCTGCTGGCGGTGATCCTGCATGTCATCTTCTGCAACGAGGTCCAGCTGGAGCTGCTGAGGGACGGCGGGCCGGACTGGGCCTCGCTGGGGAAGTGGGAACAGCGTCGGCTGGCCTGGATCCATGGGCCGCTCGCCCTCTGGGCCACCTTCCGTCTCCTCGATGGCGTGAGCCTGGCCACCGCGTTTCTCCTGTGTGGACTCCTCGTGGCCCTCGGGGCGTGGCGATGGAGACAGGTCCTGCGGGAACAGGGATTGTCCATGGGAGGCAGGGACGTGGTGCGGATCTCTCTCATCGCCCAGTTCTTCAACGCCTTTCTTCTCGGCACGGCCGGCGGGGATGTCATCAAGGCCTGGTATGCCGCGCGGAGCTGTCCAAACCAGGAGGGTGAGGCTGCGGTGACCGTATTCGTCGACCGTCTG
>CAZZKQ010000441.1:0-3354 GCA_964654875.1 uncultured Verrucomicrobiota bacterium
CTCCCTGGGTCAGGCACAGCGATCGCGCCACCAACGGAATGCAATTCTCTTCATCAGGTTGGATCCGCCTTGACCACAGATTGCGCGGAACCGAGCCAAACATGCAGCCGCCATCGAGACGAAAGTGACTGAAGACAACCTCCCGGACGGTGAATGAGCCGAAAACCATCGGTCCCGATAAGACAAAAAGGAATTTCGTTCGCAAACCCTTAATTCAGGTAGAACGCGAGAATGTTCAGTTCTGTGTTTGAAATGGTGCTTGCCAATAAAAACCCGGTTGACCGTTCTGATCTCGAAGGGCATTCTCTACAGCTCTATGGAATACGCACAAAAACTCATCAGCCAAATCGAAGATCTCAAGAAGGAGTTGGATGCCATTGGCGGCAAACAAAACCAATTGAATGAACTCAATGCCAAAAAGGCGGCGTTGAAGAACAACCTCGCCGAGGTTGAGAAGCAGATCAACGCGCTCGAGAAGGAGCTCGGAGGCGGATCCCGCCGCTCGTCCTCGAAGCGTGCCGCTGGCGCGTCCGGTGGCACCCGTCGGCCCCGCATGTCGGCCGATGAGATCAGCTCCAAGATCCTCAATCATCTTCAGCAGAATCGTGGTGGTGTCAGCCAGCGGGAGATCAGCTCCGCGACCGGTGTTTCCTATCCCGCCGTCATCAAATTCCTGAAGGCCAATGCGAGCAAGATCCGCACGGAAGGTTCCCGCCGCTCGAGCCGCGTCTTCCTTCAGTAATCATTTCGACAACAAAAAACCCTCCGGCCGATCGGCCGGAGGGTTTTTTTATTTGGAGATGGCGCTGGGATTCCTTCCCGGTGTCATTCCGGCGCCATGTTGAGATATCCAATCAACATCTCGTCATCCGTCTGCTCGCCGAATTGGACAATCGAGGTCGGGGATGGGTTCCACGGATTCCATTTGGAATTGTCGAATCCTCCCGTGATCCGCAACCGGGTCCCTGCCGGCAGGCGTTTCGGTTCCTTGAGCCGATACAGCGCCTGCCAGTCGAATTCATATCCCGGGACATTGAGCAGCGTCTCGGAACGTCCATCCGGATAGAAGGCCTCAAACCGCATACGGGCACCCCGGTAATGCATATGGGGGCTCATTTCATAGAGGATGGAATTGCGGTCCACGATCGTCTCCGCGACGACTTCATGATCCTTGGCCCCGGGAGGGATCGAGAACCCCGTGTCGTACGCGGCCGTGGTCGTCAGCTCGCGTTCCGGACGCACCTTCGCCTCGTAGAAGCCCAGCTGGGTGATGTCGGTCGAGGCCTTCCCATTGGGGGTGTAGTGCATCTGGAACACCATGTACGCCCCGGCCGGGAGCAGTTTTCCGGTGCCGTCCGGGAAGAACGCGTCCTCCACCCCCGGCACGTAGCCCGCGAAGAAGCCACCGAGGCCACCCTGGACCTGCAGGAAGTCGAGGACCGTCTTGGCCACGAACACCAGCGAGTGATGGACCACCTCCCGGTTGCCGGGCTTCACCGACGCACCTCGAAGCCAGACATCCCTGTTCCACGGATTCTTCACCAGGAGATACCGATACGGCACCTCTCCCGAGGCCGGGATCGTCTGGGCCGGGATCGAGACCACCTTGTCCGGCTGACCCAACGGCCATGAGGGCGGCGCCGCCGGCGGATTCTCCTCCAGCGGATCCCCGGATGCGCCTTTCGGCGCCCCGGCATCGATCCAGGCCACCAGGCGGGACGCCTCCTCGGGACGCAGCGAGAAATCATTCGAGAATTCGCCATGCGCCGGATCCGCCTGCCACGGCGGCATGCTGCCCGACAACACGCTGTCCCGGATCTCCCGCGCACGTCCAGCCACGTCTGCATGCCGCAGCATCGGAAACGATCCGATGTCGCCCGGCCGATGGCAGCCCACGCATTTCGACTGCACCAGCGGCGCAATCTCGGTGCGATAGTCCGGAACCCGGGGCGCCGCCAGCCCCAACAGATCACCCGTCGCCTTCACGCGCTGCACGTTCACCGGCTTGCCCGCCATGAACTCACCCAGGGCCCGCTCGAGATGGGGCAACTCCGGTGTGGTCCCCGTCGGATACTGCGTCGTCAGGGCCCCGGCGTAGAAGGGTTCGAACAGCATCCGGTCCAGGGCCACGACCTCCCCGGCCGACTGGATGCCCCAGGTCCGCGCAACCAGCTGGGCACCGTCATGCAACACCGGGACCTTCACTCCGGCGTCCCGAACCGCTGCCGCCAGCGTACCGCGCGGATCCGTCGGGTTGATGAGCCAGAAGCGGGGACGGATCCGGGACCAGACCTCGGCCAGATGGGCATTGTCGGTGAACACGAGCACCACCGCCTTCGCATCCCCTTCCCGAAGAAAGTCGTGCCGGCGCCCGTCCTGATCATTGAGGGCGAAGTTCGCCGCCTGTGTCCACTCCGTCGGCGGGCGCACGGCGATGCGATAGAACCGACGCCCGCGTCGGGACGCCTCGGGATCAAACCAGACCGTCTCCTGGGTTCCGGGTGCGAGACGCATGAGGGTCTCCCAGACCCCCGGGGCCCCCAGATCGTCACTGGCCTGCAGCTCCACGGAATTGTCCGCCAGCATCGACTTCAGGGAGAGACGCGGAAGGCCGCAGACCGGATCCAGGTCCGTCCTCAGCTCGGGAGCAGCCACACCGGTCAGGGCCGAAAGGCCCGTGGCAGCGGCCAGCCATAGTTTCTTTCCCAGAGATCCGGTCCCGACAGGATGATTTCTCATAGTGAACCCGGAGATCCTCATCCCTGAACCGCGATCCCTCAACCTCTTCCTTCCGGGATTCCACCCTGCCATCCTTCTCCCGTGCCGTCCGCACTCCGATCCCATCGCCCCCTCCCGGTCCTGGGCTGGATTCGACCGATCCTTCGCCATGCAGCGTCTGAAGTCAGACGTCTCTCGGTGCTCAGGGTCCTCGGCTATTTTCTTCGCACACGAGACCGGTCCAGCACCTCTCGTTCGCTTGGACACCGACGACGCTTGCCTGAACCCTCAACTCTCAGCACTCCACTCTCAGCCTTTCTTCTCTCCCTCCTCCCCCTCTCCGCCGCCACCCCCGCCACGGGCACCGCGACCATCGCGGCCGGACGGATCACCGGGATCGTCCTGACCTCGGGCGGATCCGGCTACGCCACCCGCCCTTGGGTGCGTCTCGCAGGAGGCGGCGGCAAGGGCGCCGAGTTTGAGACGGTCCTGGAAGCCGACCAGGTGGTCGCCGTCCGCGTCCTCCAGGGCGGCTCCGGCTACACGAACGCGCCGACCGTCACCTTCACCTGGCCTCCGGTCACCCTCGATCTCGCCATGCGCTGGGTGCCGGGACTCACGTTCCAGGGACTGCCC
>CAZZKQ010000442.1:0-3349 GCA_964654875.1 uncultured Verrucomicrobiota bacterium
TGCCCCTCGGTCTGTCCTTCGGCTCGACCCTGTGAGAGGCCCTGTGAGAGGCCCTTCGCGAGGGCACGGCGTTCGAAGCTGGTGATGAGGGGCATGATCGTGTGTGGATCAGAGTGGCTGACGTGGCTGGCGAATTCAACGTCGAGCTCCTCAGGCAATGGATTCATGGCTTCGAGGGCCCGGAACAGATTGTCGATCTGGCTCCGGTGGAATCCCTGACGGAACAGTTCCCGGATCCAACGGAGCTTCGCCTGCATCCGTGCCGTTGGATCCTTGGCGGTCCGCTGTGCGATGCGATGGGCGAGGATCACCTTGGCGACCGGATTGGTGCTGGCCTCCAGGAAGTCATCGGTGAAATCGGTGAGCTTGCAGGTGTGGTACTGGAAGAGGCAGCCCGATCCGGCCACACGCAGATCCAGATCGCCGGGTCGGTGGTTGGGATCGGGATCGGCGAGGATGGCGACGCTGAGGAGGGGCATCCCGTACTGGTCATAGATCCGGTAGAAGTACTGGAACATCCGTTTTGGGGTGTCGTTGCAGGCCTGAGACTGGATCTCGAGGTGGAGATAGATCCAGCGGGCACGGCCGTCCCGGAAGAAGACCCGGATGAGTTTGTCGACACGACGCCGGGATCTGTTCCTTGGAAAGAGGGCCCGGAGCTCGGAGTCGAGGAACTGGAATCCGCGGCTCCAGTCGATGTCGCGGGCCACGGTCGGGAGGATGAGCTCGAGGAGGGGCTGCAGGGAGCCCTCGACGGTCTCCTTCCAGGCGCCATCGAAATCGGATGCGGGAATGGACATCCCGGTGATCGGATCAGATCGGTGGGCAGGTCCACCATCGCCAGATTTGGGGAGAGGAGAGGGCTTGCGGAACGGGGAGAAAGGGGTGGGGACATCACACCCAGACGCGAAGGCACGGAGGAGACGTGAGAGGTTGAGAGAGGGGAGCCGGGGATCGAGATGGGGACGGGAGGGACCCCATCCGTTGGAATGGGCGCTCCGGAGCCCAGTGGCCCAGGGCACGGGTCCATCCACTGGGTAGGCCCCATCCGCTTCCCGTGGTCCTCCGAGGCGCCTCCCCATGGGTCCCGACTCCCGCCGCTCCGGGTGTGTGCGTTGCCCTTTCTCCGCACCCTCGTATGATGGACCGAAACCAAAACCCCGTGATCACCGAAACCCTCCATTTCGACTCGGCGCGCATCGCGCAATCCCTCTTCGGTCAGGATGAGAAGAACCTTCGGTTGCTCGAGATCGAGCTGGGCGTGAAGGCGACGTCGCGGGATGGTTGGATCCGACTGGAGGGCGATGCGCATGGGGTGGAGTCGGCGAAGCGGCTTTTCCTCTCGCTCCAGAGGCATCAGCAGGATGCCGGCGGCGCGAAGCCCCGCGACTTCGCCCAGGCCCTCCAGCTGGTGAAGCAGGAGGGTGCCGAGGCCCTCGAACGCCTGTTCTCCAACCGGGTCCAGACCTCACCCAAGAAGGCTCCGGTCACCCCGAAGACCCTGGGGCAGCAGGCGTACATCCAGGCGATCCGGGACAACGACCTCAGCTTCGGCATCGGCCCGGCCGGCACGGGCAAGACCTACCTGGCGATGGCCATGGCGGTATCGGCGCTCAAGGATGGCAAGGTCAGTCGGATCATCCTGACCCGACCGGCGGTGGAGGCGGGCGAGGCGCTGGGGTTTCTGCCTGGGGATCTGTACCAGAAGCTCGATCCGTATCTGCGTCCGCTCTATGACGCGCTCCACGACATGCTGCCGGCCGACGACATCCAGAAGCACATGGAGCGCGGGGTGATCGAGATCGCGCCGCTCGCCTACATGCGCGGGAGAACCCTCAACCATGCCTTCATCGTCCTGGACGAGGCGCAGAACACAACGACGGAGCAGATGCTGATGTTCCTGACCCGCCTGGGGTTTGGCTCCAAGGCGGTCGTGACCGGGGATCCGACCCAGATCGACCTCCCCCCGAACAAGCGGTCCGGTCTGATCGAGGCCGAGCAGGCGCTGGTCGGAGTCGAGGGCATCGGCGTCGTGCGGTTCCAGAAGCGCGATGTCGTAAGGCATCCGCTCGTCCAGCGGATCGTGCACGCCTACGAGCTGCATCGGAAGAGTCCACCCTCGGCACCGACGCGTCCTGGGGCGGTCGAGAAGCCGGGGCTCAGCGGCTGACGGGGTGTTGGCGGGTCCGCTCGAACTCGAGCAGCCATTTCTTCCTCCAGAGTCCTGCTGCGAACCCGGTGAGATGTCCGTCGCTGCCGATCACACGGTGGCAGGGGATGAGGAGGTGGATGGGGTTCCGTGCGATGGCCTGGGCGACGGCGCGGATGGCGCGGGGGCGACCGATCTGGTGGGCGATATCCGCATAGGACCGGGTCTGTCCGGGAGGAATCTCCTGCAGAGCCGACCAGACGGCCTGCTGGAACGGTGTGCCGTGTGGGTGCAGCGGAAGCGGGATCGGATGACCCGGATCCTCGAAGAAGGCGTGCACAGCCCGGGCGGCAGGGTGCAGGGGTTCGGGAGCCGCCCCCGGGAGGGTGTCGGATGGGGCGTCGACGAACCGGAGCGAGACGAGGGCCCCGTCGCAGGCGACGGCGTGCATCCTGCCGACGGGTGTCGTGATCACCGGGAAGGAGACGTGGGCGGGTGGGAGGTCGGGCATTGCGGGCCAGTGGCGAGGAGCAACGAGGAAAGCGGTGGCTTGGAGGCACCCAGTGCCCAGAGCACGGGTCCACCCACCGGGACCCAATCGTTACCCCCTGCCTTCGCTCAGCGCGACACGACGCCGAGGAAAGCGTCCAGCGATTCCACAGTGGCCGTCTTGCGCAGCCACGACTTCAGGGTGGCGGGGTCGGCCTCCTGCTCGAGGCGTTCCCCGATGGCAGGGGGTGTGTGCCCGAATCGTTCCTCGAGCAGGTCCCGGATGGCCTCCCGGAGAGCAGTACGCTGCCCCTCGGTCTGTCCTTCGGCTCGACCCTGTGAGAGGCCCTTCGCGAGGGCACGGCGTTCGAAGCTGGTGATGAGGGGCATGATCGTGTGTGGATCAGAGTGGCTGACGTGGCTGGCGAATTCAACGTCGAGCTCCTCAGGCAATGGATTCATGGCTTCGAGGGCCCGGAACAGATTGTCGATCTGGCTCCGGTGGAATCCCTGACGGAACAGTTCCCGGATCCAACGGAGCTTCGCCTGCATCCGTGCCGTGGGATCCTTGGCGGTCCGCTGTGCGATGCGATGCCGGGATCGGTTCCTTGGGAAGAGGGCCCGGAGCTCGGAGTCGAGGAACTGGAACCCACGGGTCCAGTCGATGTCGCGGGCCACGGTCGGGAGGATGAGCTCGAGGAGGGGCTGCAG
>CAZZKQ010000443.1:0-3344 GCA_964654875.1 uncultured Verrucomicrobiota bacterium
TCCGTCGATGGATTCACATAGCAGTAGAGGTAGCGCGACACCGGATACTCGCCGGAATGGACCGTCTTCTCGTTGGGCTCCACCGCCACGCCACCCCGGGTCCTGGCGATTCCCAGCGTCTTGGCCCCCGACCCATAGGCCGCCCCGCCGTAGCCGATGCCCAGACGGTCCTGCCCGACCGCCTGGATCACCTGCGCCGTGCCCTGGAGCGTCTGCGTCGTGGGCGCGAAATCCCGTCCCAACAGCACCCGTTCCTTGAAGAACTCATAGGTCCCGGAGCTGCTCTCCCGACTGTACAGGGTGATCGGGGCATCGGGACCACCCAGATCCCTCCAGTTGGTGATCCGCCCGGTGAACACCTCCCGGAGATCCTCCAAACTCAGCTCCCGGACGGGATTCGATGGATTCACATAGACGCTCAGCCCATCCATCGCGACCGCGTGCTCGGCCGGACGCTTCCGGAAGGTGCGGATACAGGTCTCCAGCTCCCGGGCCTTCATCCGACGCGAGGCCGTGCAGATGTCGGTGGTCTGGTTCTGCAACGCCGCAAACCCGGTCCCGGTCCCACCGCCCGTGACCTGGATGCGGGTGCCCGGGTGCCCTGCCATGTAGGTCTCGGCCCATCGCTGGGCCAGCACCACGAGGGTGTCGGACCCCTTGACGGTGATCTCACCGGCCCACAGACGGCCAAGCAGACCCATCCAAACCAGGAGACCCATTGCTCGGAAGAAACCTCTCACGCTTCCCCTGAATTCAGATAACGCATGTGCCGGCCTGCTTCCAGCGGGGTGACGACGAGGTGACAACTTCATCCAAACTCCGCAAACACCATCGACTCAACAGTTCCACTGGGCCTGGAATTCGATGCGGCTGCCCCCCTGGACGTCCGGGTACGGAGCCTGGCTGGAGTTGGAGTTTCGGGACCGTAAGGGCTTCGCCCGCCAGACCTCAGTTCGACTCCTCAGAGACTCAGCCCACCGGAGACCGAGGAGGATATGGAATCCTGGTGCCCAAGATCTCGATCACCAGAAGGGTCAGAAATTGATCCGCGCCTGGAGGGCCAGGATATTGGAGTTCATCCAGCCGCCGGTCGACTGCTTCGTCGTAGCGAGGAAGTAGTATACCGTCCCGATGATGTTCTTCGAGAGCGGCACATCGATGCCGCCGCCCACCCGATTCTGGTTGAAGCCTCCGCCATGCATGATGTCGACGAACACCTCGTCGTAGACGAAGGGGTTGATGTTGAACCGGGTAATCATCCAGGGCGTGTTGTACCGTAGACGCTCCCGGAAACGGCTGTTGTACCCACCCGCGCCCTGGATCGTGAAATCCAGCATCGTCCTCGCGTTGAGCAGGCCCCATTTCTCGCTGTTCACCAATGTGCTCGTATCGCCGAGAAGGAACTTGCTGTTGAAGTACCAACGGCTGTTGGACTGATCGAGGTACTTCGGAGGATTCGCGAACTCCGCCCGGTATCCAATGAACGGCTGGAGGTAATTGTTGATCTTCACCGCAGCGGTCAGCTGGGAGTGTTGGTAGTAGAACTGGTCCCCATTCTTGAGACGGAACTCCTCCTCGATCACATAGAGGATCGGATAGTTCGTGCTGATCAGGTTGTACGGCATGTACCGGGCGGTCAGCGCGAACGGCTTGTTCGTGGCCACGGTGGCCGTGGTGTTGGTCGACTGGGCCAGGGCGGCCAGGCACGGGATCAGCGAGAGCAGCAATACGACAATTTTCTTCATCAGGGGCTTTGGTTGGGATTCTGCGTTTCAACGGGCACGAAACTTCCGAATGGATCCGCAGACCTTTTTGGGGTTTCCCCCAAGCCACAGGCCGAGCCAGCGACGAGGACGTCTCGGATCGGGCGAGGATCAGCGCGTCACCGTATTGGCACGCGATCGATTCCGGACCGTAACCTGAGAGGCAAAAGCCAATCGGAAATGATTCGCTCCTCGGGCGGGCTCTGAGGTGTCTGACGGCTCGGCACTCCATTCGAACGCCGGTGATGCAGCGGGGAGCGTGTTCCGAAAAAGGAGTCGCGATTGTTACATTTCCGTGACGCGCCCAGGGTGCAACCGGAGATCGGTCAGACCGTTCAGGTTTGTCACCGAGTCGTGACCTCATCGCCGCGGGGTCGACACCGGCTCGGCCGGACCCTGAGACCGATGAGTTTGAAGACAAACCGATTGCCCCTCGGGGCGATGGTCTCCCTGGTGCCTCTCACGGGAATGCTCTGGGCCGCCGACCCTTCCCTGAACTCGACCCGCGAGACGGTGGCGCAATGGGTCCAGACCCAGCAGTTGATCTCCAAGACCCGCAGCGACTGGGAGGCCGACCGGGAACTGCTCCAGCAGTCCAAGGCCCTGTTCGAACGGGAGCTGAAGGCGGTCCAGGACGAAATGGGCAAGCAGAGCACGAACAGCTCCGTGGCCGATGCCGAGCGGCTGAAGGCTGAGACGGAGCTGAAGCGGTCGAACGAGGCGCTCGATCGGGCCAAGGTGGCCGCAGCAGCACTCGAGACCGAGGTGAAGTCCCTGCTGCCGCTGCTTCCCGCGGCGGTCCTGTCCACGGCCCAACCCCTGCTCAACAAGCTTCCGACCGACCCCAACACCACCAAGGCCGCCCCGACGGAGCGCATCCAGACGCTCGTGTCGCTCCTCAACGAGATCGACAAGTTCAACAACGCCGTGACGGTCTTCACCGAGAAGCGGAAGGGTCCCAACGGCGAGGAGGTTTCCGTGGAAACCGTCTATGCCGGGCTGGGTGCCGCCTATTTCGTCAATGAGTCCGGGGACTTTGCCGGACACGGTCGTCCGGGTCCCCAGGGCTGGGACTGGACCCTCGATCCGAAGCTGGCCGATCCCGTCCGGGAGGTGATCCGGATCTATCGCAACGAGCGTACGGCACGCTTTGTGAGCCTCCCCGCCACCGTCGAATGACCCCTCCCTTCCGTCCCATGTCCTCCCGTCCCTTCCATGCGCTCGCCCTCGGGGCGATCCTCTCCCTCGGCATCCAGGCTGCGGAGGCCGACCTCACCGGTCTCGCCAACGGAGCCCAGTCGGATCTCCAGAAGGCCCTCGCCACCCTCGCCGAGGTCCGACAGAAGATCGAAGCCGAGCGGGTCCCGATGGGGCGCGAGATCAACGACCTGGAGCAGCGCCTCGCGGACCAGCGGGCCGAGCTGGCGAAGGCCCAGCGGTTCCAGGAGAACCAGCTCGTCGAGCTCAATGCCCTCAAGGCGGAGGCCAAACGCCGGGCCGATGAGGTCGGCTACATCGATTCCCTCCTGACCGAGTACACCCGGGCCTTCCGGTCGCGCCTCAACTTCGCCGAGGAGTCCA
>CAZZKQ010000444.1:0-3338 GCA_964654875.1 uncultured Verrucomicrobiota bacterium
ACATCTGGAACTCCCCCTTGCGGCCCTGGAACTCGTTGACCGAGACCGTCCGGCCCCCGTCGGCCATGAGCTTCGGCTTGGGATCCCAGGAGTCCACGTGGGACACCCCGCCGCTCATGTAGAGGAAGATGACCCGCTTGGCCTTCGGGGCGAAGTGGGGTGCATGGGGAGCAAGTGGATCCAAGGCGGCCCCGCGACGGGCCTCCTCCGCGAGGAGCTCGGAAACCAGACCCGGCAGCAGGGTCGATCCGCCCACGAGGGAGCGGAGGAATCCGCGTCGGCCCGGCTGGGAATGGAGGCGAGGTGTCATGGATCAGTCGACGTGCAGGAATTCATTGCCACCCCAGACGACCCGGATCACCGCCGCCCAGGCGGCCTCGCTGGAGATCCTTCCATCCTGTTCCTGCAGGCGGATTCGATAGCGTTCGAGGAAGGATCGGATGTCCCGCTGCTCCTCCTCGGAGGGGTGTCGACCCACCGAGCGCATCAGCAGCTCGTCGAGCCTCGCGTCGTCGGTGGCATGGCGTGCGACAAGTTCCCGGGCCAGCCGTTCCGCCTTCCGGTGCACGAAGGGATCGTTGAGGAAGTAGAGCGACTGGGTCGGCACCGTCGAGGACCCGCGCTGTGGCGTGCTGGCGTTCGGATCCGCCCCGTCGAACAACGCGAGGAACGGATGCCGCTTCAGCCGCTGGGTCATGAGGTAGAGGCTCCGATGATCGTGGTCGTAAACGGCGCTGTAGGGCCCGTGCTGCGTGTAGCCCCAGCCGATCGGGGAGGGGAAGGGATGCCCCTCGGCGGGGGTCCTGTCGAGGTCCCCGCTCACCGCGAGGATGCCGTCCCGGATCTCCTCGGCCGTCAGGCGTCGGCGGGGATATCCGGCGTAGGGCTCCGTGGTGGCCCTGCCGTCCTCGACCGGTTTCTGGGTGGCCTGTTGGTAGGTCGCGCTGAGGAGGATCAGTCGGTGGAGGGATTTGACCGACCCGCCGTCGGTCATGAAGCGGTGGGCCAGGTAATCCAGGAGTCCGGGATGGGTGGGTTTCTGGCCGCGGGTCCCGAAATCGTTCGGGGTCTTCACCAGTCCGTTCCCGAAGTGCTGCTGCCAGATCCGGTTCACCATCACGCGGGCCGTCAGGGGGTGGTCGGGGCGGGTCAGCCACTGGGCCAGTTCCAGACGTCCGCTGCCCCGGACGGACTCGGGGAGGCGTCCCCCGCCCACTGCCTTCAGGAACCCGCGAGGCACGACGTCCCCCGGCTTGTCGGGCTCCCCCCGCTGATGTAACCGGGCGTCGTGGGGGGTTCCCTCGACCACCCCGTAGGCGAGTTCCATGGGGCCTTCCACGAGGAGCCGGTCGAGCTCGCGTCGGACCGCCTCGATCTCCCGGGTGTGCTCCGACATCCGTGCCCGGAGCGCCTGCACCTGCTGGCGCCGGTCGGTGGCGGTCCCGGCGAGGACCGATGACGGCGAACCGGCGGGCGGAAGCGGTGTGGCCTGCAGGATGAAATTGTCGGCATCAAGGCCCGGTTTCACCCCAGGCAGATGGCCATGGCTGTCGATGAAGAGGTAGTCGATGGTGCCGTCCCAGCCTGTGGCGAGGGTTCCGGCGAACGGGGCCGTGCTCGTGCCGTTCCCGACCGTGCCACGGAAGGTCCGGGCCTGGAGATCCAGATCCAGCTGGATCTGATGCCAGTCCCCCGTCTTGAGGCCCATGGTGGTCTGCGTTCCATCGGGGGCCCGGTGGATCAGTTGGGACGGGGTGAGGAAGAGCTCGAGGGCAGCCGACGTCCCGCCGCCGTGACCGATGTAGAACCGCCAGGACCCGTCGCTTCCGGCCGCGGCGTCGGTGGACCGGAACTCGAACCCGACGGAGAGCCGTGGATCCTTTGCGGCGGTCCAGGGGCGCGGCAGGGTGAGTCCGAAACCATTGTAGGCTCCACTGTTTGGAAGACGGATTCCGAGGGTGCCGACCGGATGGTGATTCCGGAACGGGCTCTGCGCCTCACGTGAGACGTGGACCGCGCTGTTGGGTCCCGGATTCCATGGCGCCACGGGCGGCTTGCCGTCCTCCTGGAACTCGAGGTCGCCATCGAGTCCGACCACCTCCCGGATCTGTTCCGGGATGGATTTCAAGGGGGCCTTGCCCGAGACGGTTCCTGAAAGCTGGGGTTGGAGTGCGATCGGTGCGATGTCGTCGGTTTGGACGGCGATGTTGTCGATTCGCAGGCCGGGTCGTCCGCCCTCTCCGGGTCCGTGGGAATCGAGTCCGATCTCCAGTGGGCCCGTCAGGCCCTCCCGTGCGACGGGGATGTCGCCGAACGCCGACACGTCGCCTGGCGTTCCCACGCGTCCGGACAGGATGCGGCGTCTCGGATCGAGCCGGAGCTGCAGGGCCTGCCAGTGTGCGCCGTTGAATCGGCGGAGCACGTCGGTCCGGTCCCCGGCCCGCAGACGGATCTCGTTGGCGCCGATCAGCACCTCCACCGTCGGGGGGCGTCCGACGGGGCCCAGCCAGAAGCGGTGGGTGCCGGAACCGCTCGTCGGGTTCGTCTCCACCAGGAACTCCAGGTTGAGCGAGAGCGGCCACATTGGGGACCGTGGTCCGGTCTGGAGGCCTGGGGGCAGGGCCTGGCCGAGTCGGTAGGTGTTGGTGCCTCCGGGAATCTGTGCCCCCACGACACCCAGGGCGTAGGCATGCTTGAAGGGACTCTGGGCCTCGGGGGTCACCGCGATCGGTCCGTCGTAGAGCCAGGGTTGGACCAGCACGCCGCGGCTGCCACCGGAAGCCGGCGACTGCATCTCGAAATCGCCATCGAGCCCATCGAGGGATCTCAGCACCACGGGGGGCGCCGACATTACTAAGACCCACTTGCTCCGCCAATCCGGTCGAGATCAGAAGTACCCCCATGCTTTCGAATGGAGCGACACTCGCCTCTCTTCTACTCCAATTGACCCGCCACTAAAAGCTCCTCAGAAATCGGAATTCATCGGGAAGGTCTTTGAATTTGAAAAGACCGGCCGCTGTAACTATCATCCGGCCGAGAAAAAAGAGTCTGAAAATGCGAAAATTTACTTTTACAAACATCTGGAGATTGCAAAAAGAGCCAATGCAACCGATATCATTTTCCCAAAAACTTTATTTAATCTCATCTCGCAGAGCCAACTCAAAGATCCTTCCTATGATTATGAACTTCCATTGAGAGACTTGATCGATATTCGAATCGAGTTCAACGGTTCGACATTCTTATTACCACCGAACCGTGGAGGGTTTGCTTTCACTCAAAGTCATCGAGTCGCCTTATCTCAGGTCACTTTAGAGTGGGCCAAACCAAAAACTTCAGAT
>CAZZKQ010000445.1:0-3333 GCA_964654875.1 uncultured Verrucomicrobiota bacterium
CCCTGACCTTCTCATTGCGAACGAGACGCTCTACCAACTGAGCTACGACCCCGTTCCCCGGAAAAGCGAAGGCGTAGATCGCAGAGCGGTGGGCCGAAGGCAAGTTCCTTTCACGTCAACAGACGCTCCAGGACCCTCCGGATCGGGGCGGAGGGTTTTTGGACCTGGGCCTTTGGATTCCACGGCAACCTGTGGATCCGGGCTGGGGGGAGATGTTCGGCGAGCACCCGCGCATTGGAGGCCGTTGAGTCGTCGGGTGACGCGGGATCCATGAGGATCAGGTGCCCAAGACGTGCAGACCTTCGGGGTAAAGCGGCGAAAACAAGTCGGGATTGGTTGATGGCCCCGAGCCGATTGGGGCAGACGACCAGCGGGATGGCGTCGAGACCCACGATGAGCTCACGGGCGCTGAATCCGACCCCGAGGGGGCTCAGGATTCCACCGGCGCCCTCGATCAGGAGGTTCGGAGTGGCCCTCGCGGCGCGACGGAGGAAGGTGAGGGTTTGCCGGAGGGTAATCCTCCGTCCCTCCTTCCGCGCCGCGAGGCTCGGTGTGAGCGGGTGACGGAAATGCCAGGGGTTGATCGCATCCAGGTTGAGCCTCCCGTGCTGGGCCTTCTGGATCAATTCGGCATCGGATCGGTCTCCAGAGCAGAAGGGCTTGACCGCCATGAAGTCCTCCCGTTGCCGCTCCAAGTGGTTGGCCAGCAGGAGGGTGAGGAAGGTTTTTCCGACCTGTGTGTCGGAGCCTGTGATGAACCAGATTTGGGATGGCATGATCAATGAACTCCTTGCCGAAACACGGCGGCACCTCCAGTCTGCGGAAGGGCGGCAGGCGGGTTTCTGGCACCCAATTCCGGAAGACGAAAGGCGTTGACTTTCAAGACCCCCTGCCTAGGCTCGGGTCAACAGGTAATCAATCCTCAAAGGGCTTCCCAATGAACTATTTTGGACGTTTTTCTCGGACGGTCTGTCTCGGAGCCATGGTCTCCTTGGCAGTCAATCTCGCTGTCGCTGCTCCCCAGGCAGGTCGTGCGAAGGTGGTGCAGGTGAGCGGTTCCGCCTACGTCGGCTCTGCCGCTGCTGCGGTTGGCAATGAGGTCGGTGCCGGTTCGATCATCAAGGCGGGACCTGCCGCTGAGGTGGTCCTGAATCTGGGATCGAACGGCGGATTGACCCGCATCATGGAGGACAGCGTTGTCACCATCGATCAGTTGACGGTGGACGGCACGGGATCTGAGAAGGTGGTCAACACGGTGATGACCCTCAAGTCCGGCAAGCTCGAGTCCCAGGTGAGCCGGCTGTCCAAGAACTCGAAGTACATCGTTCAGACCCCGTCGGGATCGATCTCGGTCAAGGGCACCCTTTTCACCGCGTACGCGACCGGCGCCGTCCTCGTCTGGGAGGGCACCGTGGAGGTCACCGTCAAGGATCCTCAGACGGGACGTGAGACCAAGTACACGATTTCTGCCAACCAGTTGTTCGACCCGAACATCCCTGGAGTTGCGTTGATCCCTGCCGGCACTGGAGCCCCTGCCTTCGCCGCGTCTCGCATGGGCGGCATGGGACCTGGCGCAGGTGCTGGTTCCGGTGGTGGCTTGGCCGCGGGTTCCGTTGGAGTCTCGGTGTTCGTTCAACCGACCTCCCCGACCCAGCCCGCTCCTTGATTCCCTGAGAATCGCTATCAGGCCCGAGGGTTTCCCTCGGGCCTTTTTGCTTTTCTGGCTCACGCCTGTTGAATGACCCCGGGGGATCCAGCTTTCCACCGGCAGCAACCATCGAGTGGCGCGATCGCACCGTCCGCCCCATCTTTTCCTCCCCTTCAAGTCGCAGTCCCGGAAATGCGGCGGACTCGTGCCTGCCGCCAGACCTGCGAGCAACGGCTGCCATCAGCCTCCTGGCCTAGGACTCCTCGGCAATCCGCTCGATCACGTATCCAGCCGCCGCGAATCCGAAGACACCCGTGACGAAGGTGGCGGAGCCATAGCCTTGCTGGCAGTTCATTCGGGGTGGGGATCCAGGTTCCTCCCGAGTCTCAACGTCGGAATCACACGTTCGGGGATTGGATTGTGGAGGCTGGGGGGACTCGGGCGAATGAACAGTCGGCAATCCCCAGACCTTGCGGCCACCATTGAATCCAGGAGTGCGGCGAAGCCTTCCCCGAAGGTCCGCGAGAAGTCGGTCGTGTGTGACTTCCGCAAGGTCCGTGATCCGGATCCGGGTTGGATCCTTCCGGCCCCCGGCAGCACCGGAGATGACCAGTCCGAGGGCGCGGTCCTGGCACCCCAGGATCAGTCGACACTTGTTGGGTGAGGAATCGATGGCGTCGATGACCCAATGTCCGTGACGCCCCTGGAACTCATCCAGGATGCGGTCGGTGGACGCCTCGGTCAGGAATTCCGGGAGACAATGGATCGTGCACTCCGGCTGGATCGATCGCACGCGCTCGGCCATGACCTCCACCTTTGTCCTTCCAATCGTCTCCTGGAGCGCGGGGACCTGTCGATTGACGTTGCTGATACAGATCTCGTCGAGATCGACGAGTGTCAGGGTCCCCACGCCAGACCGAGCGAGTGCCTCAACAGCCCAAGAGCCCACCCCACCGATGCCGATGACGGCGACGTGGGCGTGTCTCAACCGGAGCAGGGCCTCGGCTCCATAAAGCCGCCCCAAGCTGCCGAATCGGAAGTCGTAGTCGCTCACCGCCCGGGGAATCTACGTGGATCTCCCATCCTGTGAAGGCTTGTGGTTCCCATCGTGGTTCGATCCCTTGGCGTGCAACGTCCGGCCTGCTTGACTGCCCAGGGTGCTGGTCATGTTCCACAAACCCTACGGGGTCCTTTCCCAGTTCACACCGGATGGATCCCCCAACCGGACCCTTACGGACTTTGACCTGCCGTCGCGGGTCTATCCATTGGGAAGGCTGGACGCGGATTCAGAGGGATTGCTGTTGTTGACGGATGAGACAGGCCTGAACTCCCGTCTTCTGTTGCCGGAGCACCGTCATCGGCGGACCTATTGGGCACAGGTTGAGAGGATTCCTTCGTTGGAGGCGCTGGGGAGACTTTCTGGCGGGTTGAGGATTCAGGGCTACTCCACGCTGCCTGCGATTGCCTCCATTCTGGATCCTCAGCCGGTTTTGCCACCCCGCGATCCTCCGATCCGGTTCCGGAAGAGTGTCCCCGACTGCTGGGTTGCCCTTGAACTGGTCGAAGGCAAGAACCGTCAGGTCCGGCGGATGACGGCCGCGGTCGGGCATCCGACGCTCCGGCTGATCCGGGTTCGCATCGGGGATTTTCCGCTGGGAGATCTCCCTTCTGGTTCGTGGAGGCAG
>CAZZKQ010000446.1:0-3332 GCA_964654875.1 uncultured Verrucomicrobiota bacterium
CGGTCGCCCGCGCCGCGTTGCTCGCACAGGCCGCCGACCGCCCGCAGTTCGGCACCGCATGGTCGCGCAACATGACCTCCGGCGAACGCGGCCTGCCGGATTCCTTCGACCCGGCGTCGGGCCGCGGCGTGCGCTGGAGCGTCCCCCACGGCGGGTCGGGATCGGAATCCCATTCCACGCCGGTCGTCGCCGGCGGACGCGTCTACGTGGGCACCAACAACGAGGCGCCACGCGACCCCCGTCGCACCGGCGACCGCGGCGTGTTCCTCTGCCTTTCCGAGAAGACCGGCGCGCTGGTCTGGCAGCTCGTTGTCCCGAAGCGGGAGGAGGACATCTACCACGACTGGCCCAAGACCGGCATGAGCTCCCCGGCGACCGTCGATGGCGACCGGGTGTACCTCGTCGACAACCGCGGCGTGGTCCTCTGCCTCGACGCCAAGGGACTTGCCAACGGTAATCAGGGTGGGACCAACGAAGCCGCCTACTACACGCCCAAGTCCACCAACGGGATTCCGGTCGGACCGGAACTCCCGCTCGGGCTGCTCGACGCGGACATCCTCTGGTCCTTCGACCTCACACGCGAGGCGGGGATCTGGTCCCACGATGCCGCGCACAGCTCGATCCTCCTCGACGGCGACCTCCTCTATCTCAACACCGGCAACGGCGTGGACAACACCCACCGCCGCATCCGGCGTCCCGACGCGCCGAGCCTCGTGGTCCTGGACCGGCACACCGGCCGCTGGCTGGCGCAGGATGGCCTCGGAATCGGCCCCCGCATCTTCCACTGCACGTGGTCTTCGCCCTCCATGGCCCGGATCGACGGTCGGAAGCGGATCCTCTTCGCGGGCGGTGACGGCGTTCTCTACGGCTTCGATCCGTTCCGTCCACGGCGGGGACAGGACGGCGTCGCCCGGCTGGAGGAGGTCTGGCGGTTCGACTTTGACCCGGAGGCGCCGAAGTCCGAGGTGTCCACGTACCTCAACAACCGGCGTACCAGCCCGAGCAACATCTACGGGATGCCCGTCGTGGACGGCGACCGCATCTTCGTGGCCGGGGGCGGCGACTGGTTCTGGGGGAAGAACGAGGCCTGGGTGAAGTGTCTCCGGGCTGGCGGCCGCGGCGACCGGACGAAGGAGGCGACCGTCTGGAGCCATCCGTTGGGCCGCCACACCATGAGCACCCCAGCGGTGGCCGACGGCCTCGTCTTCGCCGCAGACTCCATGCGCACCTTCCACTGCCTCGACGCCGCGACCGGGGAGGCCGTCTGGACCCACGAGCTCGACGGCGAGGTCTGGGCTTCGGCCCTGGTCGCCGACGGCAAGGTGTACATCGGATCCCGCCGCGGCGGCTTCTACACCTTCGCCCTCTCCCGCACAAAGCGCCTCCTCGGCGAGGTCCACCTCGACGCCCCGATCAGCGCCACCGCCGTCGCCGCCAACCGCGTCCTGTACGTCGCCACCGGCCGGACCCTGTACGCCTTGACGAGGTAGGAACCGCAGGGGAAGGATCTTCACCCTGCCCCGATGGGGCTTGGAGGCCTGCCGTTTTTGAACTGGGGCGGACCCGCTTGATGTGTTCCGATATCTATCAGTCACTCGACCGCCATGAAGGACACCCGCTACGACCGTCTTGCCGACCTCCTCATCAACTACTCCTGCACCCTGAAGAAAGGGGAGAATATCCTGATCGACCTGATCGACGTCCCCGATGAGATGGGCATCGCTCTGATGCGCGCGACGCGGGCGGCCGGAGCCACACCCATCGTGGAGGCCCGGCACAGCCGCCTCATCCGGGAGCAGCAGCGTGCGACCGACCCGATCCATGCGGCACTCATCCGGGATCTCGAGATGAACCGGATGAAGAAGATGCAGGCCTACATCGCCATCCGCGGCGCCCACAACGCCAGCGAATCCAGCGACGTTCCGGCCGACCGGCTTCAGCTCTACTCCAAGACCCTGCGCCCGGTGCTCAACTATCGGGTCAACAAGACCAAGTGGTGCGTGCTGCGCTGGCCCAACCCCTCCATGGCCCAGGCGGCCAACATGAGCACCGAGGCGTTCGAGGATTTCTACTTCGACGTCTGCACCATGGACTATCGCAAGATGGCCAAGGCCATGGAGCCGCTGACACGGCGGATGCAGAAGGCCGACCAGGTGCACCTGAAGTCGCCGGGCACCGACCTTCGGTTCAGCATCAAGGGCATCGGCGCCAAACCCTGCGAGGGCACCCGGAACATCCCGGATGGCGAGGTCTTCTCCTGCCCGGTGAAGAACTCCGTGAACGGCACCATCCAGTTCAACACCCCCACGATCTATGCCGGCACCAAGTTCGAGAACATCCGCCTCGAGTTCTCACAAGGTCGAATCGTCAAGGCGACCGGCTCGAACGAGAAGCGCCTGAACGAGATCCTCGATACCGACGCCGGAGCCCGCTACATCGGGGAGTTCAGCCTCGGGTTCAACCCGTACATCAAGAACCCGATGTGCGACATCCTGTTCGACGAGAAGATCGCCGGATCGCTTCACTTCACACCGGGACAGGCCTACGAGGACTGCGACAACGGGAACCGCTCGGCCGTCCACTGGGACATGGTGCTGATCCAGCGCCCGGAATGGGGCGGCGGCGAGGTGTGGTTCGACGGCGAGCTGATCCGCAAGGACGGACTCTTCCTGCCGAAGGACCTGCGCGGGCTCAATCCCGACAAGCTCCGCTAGGCATTCCCGCGGCACGGCAACGCGGGGCGACAGGTCCCCGTGGCATCCCCCTGCCCTGCGCCATCCGCGCAGGGACGCTCAGAACAACCCGCGGACGCTCATTCCCTGGGTGATCGCACCCATTTCCTTGTTCGCGGTCTCCTTGGCGAGGTTGAGCGCCTGGTTGGTCGCGGTCAGGATCAGATCCTCCAGGAAGGCAACGTCGGACGGGTTCACGGCGTCGGGCGAGATCTTGATCGAGAGAAGGGTCTGGTCGCATTTGGCCACCACCTTGACGGCTCCGCCTCCGGCGATGCCCTCGACGGTCTTGTTGGCCAGTTCCTGTTGGACGCGCTCCATCTGCTGCTGCATGCGCGTTGCCTGCCTCATCAATTTTCCGATGCTCGACATGGTGTAGAAAAGTGTGAGCCAGACCCTAGGCCTGCGACCCGACCCGGGGAAACAAGATTTCCGGAAGCGGTGCGGTTGGAGGAGCGGGCGGGCCTCCCCGCGAGGATGCTCGAGGTCTGGACCTCGTCACCGGTGGGATGCCTCCGGCATCCAGTCCCACTGGGCCATGAACCCAACGGCCGTGGCTCAACGCCGGAGGCCCACCTGGGACATCAGCCACGCGTACTC
>CAZZKQ010000447.1:0-3312 GCA_964654875.1 uncultured Verrucomicrobiota bacterium
CGGCCGAGCCCCTTCAGGGGCACCTCGGCCAGGATATCGACATGCTGTCGGGGTCGCGGCGAATTCCCGAGAAGCGCCCGCAGTTCCTTGTCGAGGAATCGGACCTTCCTGGACCGATCGATCTTCCGGGCGAAGGCGGGATTGAACCTCTGCATGCACTCGTGGAAGAACCCCATGAAGGTCTCCTTCCAGATGGCATCGCAGTCCGGTCCCGGTCGTTGCATCCACCCAATCTGGCAGGTGCGATGACGCGTCCACCATCGCCAGATTTAGGGAGGGGATGAGACTTGAGGACACGCGAAGGGGGGAAAGAGGCGACTCACAGGATCGCGTCCCTCCCTCACTCCCCAAGGACCCGGGTCACCGCCTCGCGGATCCGGGTCTCGATGCGGCGGATGCGGTCCGGATCCGTGACCTTGGCCCGGCCATCATCGAGCACGTAGAACGTATCCATCGCCGCCCCCTTCTCGGTGACGATCTTCGCAAGGGTGACGTTCAGGCCCAGCTCGTAGAGGGCCTGGGCGATTGCGAACAGCAGACCCACCCGATCCTCCGCCTCCACATCGACGACCGTGTAGTCCTCCGAGATGCGGTTGTCGACCCGCACGAGGGTGGGGATGCGCTCGCCGACGGAGCGGTAGAGCGCTGGATATTTCTGGGCCTTGGCTAGGGCCTTCTCCGGATCGAGCCCCTTGGCCAACACATCGGTGACGATCCGATCAAATCGCTGTCGCACCTGCGGCTCCGGTGGCTCCCCGGTCCGGGCGTCCACCACATAGAAGTCGTCGAGCACGATGTCGTCGGCCCGTGTGAAGATCTGCGCCGTGAGAATGTTGAGCCCTGCGGCGGCCAACCCGCCGGTGAGCTTCGCGAAGAGGCCGGCACGATCCCAGGTGCAGACATGGACGCCGGCGTAGCCGCGGTCCGGCTCCTCGGTCCAGACCAGCGCCGGCTCCAGCGCCCGGTCATCCTCCGTGAGCTGGAGATGCATGAACCGATGCACCAGCGTGAGGTCCCGTGCGATCCAGCGCGCATCGTGGATCTGGAAGTACCGGCTCGGCATCCCGTCGAAATGGGCCTGGATCTCGTCGGGCGCGAAGGTCCTGGGAAGGATCGCCGTGACCTCCCGCTGCAGCAGCTCGCGCTGGCGTCGCTCAACCTCCTGAAACTCCGTGGCACCGGCAAGGACGCTCCGGGCCTTGAAGTAGAGGGTCCGGAGCAGCATGTCCTTGAACCCGTTC
Source organism: uncultured Verrucomicrobiota bacterium (assembly GCA_964654875.1). GTDB lineage: Bacteria > Verrucomicrobiota > Verrucomicrobiia > Limisphaerales > UBA9464 > UBA9464. The sequence continues at coordinate 1,242 of CAZZKQ010000447.1, forward strand.
CACAGCGTGTCGCTCGTCCCCAGGGAATCGGCGAGCGTGTGGAGGGTCAGCATCGCCAGGGTCTCCTGGGTCTGCACCTCCGCGGCGAACTGCCGGATGACGGCCGCATCCTCCAGATCGCGCCGCTGCGAGGTCTTCACCATCTCGAGGTGAAGCTCGATGAGCAGGCGCAGGGTGTGGGTCGTCGCGCCATCCAGCTGCAGCCTCCGGGCGACCCGGAGCGCCAGCTCGCCACCGACCAATTCGTGGGGACGTCCCGGGAATGCCTTTCCGGAGTCATGGAGCAGCAGCGCGAGATAGAGGACCTCCGGACGCTCGATCTCGGGCAGCACCGCCGCGTAGTTGCCGGCCAGCGGACCGTTGCCGAGCCAGATTGCGTCCAGCTTCTGGAGGGCCACCAGCGTGTGCTCGTCCACCGCGTACTGGTGGTAGAACTCGTGCTGGACGAGGTTGGTCATCCGACCGAATTCCGGGATGAGGCGACCGAGGAACCCGACCTCGTGCATGGCCCGGAGGACCGGGGCGACGTTGCCCCGCTGGGCGAGGATCTCGAGGAAGGTCGTATGGACGCCGGGATCCTGTCGGAACGCGCCGTCGACCCGCCCCTCGTCGACCAGCTGGCGCAGCATCTGGGCGAGGTCGGGATGGATCTGAAGCCCCCGCTGCTGGGAATAGAGGAAGGCCCGGATGAGGCGGTTGGGATCCTCGCGGAAGATCGTCCGGGAGGGCACCGTGAGCTGCTGACCCACCACGAGGAAACCGTCAAGCTCCTGTCCCTCGGCCGGGAGCGGCCGACGGGTCTTCGCCCCACGGCCCTTCTGTGCGGGTGGACGGGACAGGGCCAGTCGCTGCTCGAGGGTCCGGGTGATCAGGTAGACGTTGCGGGCATGCGTGTAGTAGTCCCGCATGAAATGTTCCACCCGGACCCGTGCCGACCGCTCGGTGTATCCGAGGCCCGAGGCGACATTCGCCTTCACGGGTGCGGACAGGACATCGGAGGACGAGCCTGCGGTGTAGTGGAGCTCGTTGCGGGTCCGGAGCAGGAAGTCGTGCGCCGCGTCGAGCTGCTTCCGTTCCCGCGCGCTGATCAATCCGTTTTCCTGGAGCTCCGCGGTGGAGCGATAGCCCAGCTTGAAGAACGCCATCCACAGCAGGTTCTGGAAATCCCGGAGTCCGCCGCAGCCATTCTTGATGTTCGGCTCCTGCATGGCCGCCGAATCACCGTGCCTCGACCGACGCCGGCCCTGGTCCTCGAGCCGCTGGGCCAGGTATTCCTCGACGTGTCCCTTCACGCACTCCGCGAGGAAACGGCGTCGGAGCTGAGCCTCGAGTCGGGCGTCCCCGGCCACCAACCGCGACTCCAGCATGCCGGTCTTGGACTGCATGTCCTGGTTCGCCAGCCGGACACAGTCGTCGATCGTCCGGACCGAATGTCCGACCTTCAGTCCGATGTCCCACAGGGCGTAGAGGAGCGCGCTGGTCCAATCCCCGAGGGTGACCTCCGCCGTGCCCCCCCCACCGGCCTCGTATAGGAACATCAGGTCGATGTCGCTGCAGGGGTTGAGTTCTCCCCGTCCATAGCCGCCATAGGCGACGAGCGCGAGCCGCGGGGCCTTCCCCTTCGCCGGGAACGCCTTCCGGACGGCGTCGAAGATGTGCCGGATCAGGAGGTCCATGACCGCGGCGCGGGCCCGGGCGACGTCGAGTCCACCCGCCCCGGCGCGATGCAGAATGCGCAGGCGGGCCGACTCCTCCTTCAGGAAGCCGCCGTAGCGTTTCAGCTCCTCGGCCGGCTTGCGTCCGGGCGGGATCGGGAGACGACGCGAGGCGTTGGCCTCGATCTTCGATAGGAGAGTGCGGGCGTCCAACGTTCAAAAACGTGCGGGAAGACCCAGGTCCGGGGCAAGGGGTGATCGGAGAAGGTTGAGAGTTCGACAACGAGCGCCGACACTTCCCACTCCCGTTCCGCGACGGCGATACCCACCCACAGTGCCCCCATGCCCGATCCCACCCCGATTCCAGACACCGAGCTGATGCGTCGGATCAAGGGGGGCGGAGCCGACGCCGACGA
>CAZZKQ010000448.1:0-3311 GCA_964654875.1 uncultured Verrucomicrobiota bacterium
GCTGTTCCAGGCCCTTCAGAGCCAGCAGCGCGGCATGGCGCTGGTGCTGGACGAGTTCGGGGGGATGTCGGGTCTCATCACCATCGAGGACATCCTCGAGGTGGTGGTGGGACCGATCCGTGGGGAAGGGGAGGCGGAGGGGTTCGTGATGGAGCAGCTCGGTCCAGGCCGCTGGCGGACCAGCGGGGCGATGCGCCTCGACGATTTTGTCCGGGAGCATCCGGCACTCGGAACAGACCCGGATGTCGACACCCTCGGAGGTCTGGTGGTGAAGCTCTGCGAGGTCGTTCCGGCGGTCGGTGAGACGGTGTCGCATCGGGGGCTCCGGTTCACGGTGAAGGCGGCCGATGATCGTCGGGTCCGTGAACTGCTCGTGGAACGGGAAGGAGGGGCGGCATGACCTTTGACACGCTCCAGTGGAGTGCCTTGGTGTCGGCCCTGCTGCTGTCGGCCCTGCTGTCGGGACAGGAGGCCGCGGCCATGGCGCTCAGCCGGCTCCGGATCCGGCAGTGGGTGCGGGAGGGGCGGAGGGGGGCGCGGGCGCTGCAGATCTATCTCGACCGACCGGAGAACTTCCTGTGGACCCTGCTGGTCGGCAACACGCTCGCCAATTTCGTGGTGGTGACCCTGGTTGTGGCCTGGCTCTCGGGCCAGTTCAGCCATCGGCCGTGGATCTTCTGGTCCCTGGTCGTTCTGGCGGCCCTCCTGCTGCATGTCGTGGCCGACCTCCTCCCGAAGGCCGTCTGCCGGATGTTCCCGAACCGTCTGGCCCTGCGCCTGGTGTGGCCCTTCCGGGTCGTCCACTTCGTGCTCTCGCCCCTGGTCGCCCTCGTGGAGCTGTTCTCCGACATCTTCCTGAGGGTGGCGGGTGGACGTGCGAACGGTGTGCAGCTCTTCGGGAACCGGGAGGACCTCCGGTCCCAGGTCCTTGATCCCGGGGTCGGGCTGTCGTCCACCGAGAGGAACCTCATCCAACGTGTCCTGGAGATGCAGTATCGGACCGTCGGCCAGGTGGCCCGATCGCTGGCGATGGCCGACACGGTTTCGGAGGAGACCCCGATCCCGGATCTCCTCGCGCTCTGCCGCGAGCGGGGGCACACCCGGATCCCGGTCTGGGGCGGATCGAAGGAGGCCCGTCGGATCGTGGGTGTCGTCAGCCTCAAGAATCTCCTCTATTCGGAGGCGGATCCCGGGACGGCCCGGGTGGCCGACTACCTGCGTCCGGCGCTCTTCCTGGAGGAGTCGATGAGGCTCGAGGAGGCGCTGCGGCGACTGCAGCGCAGCGGCATGCCCCTGGCCATCGTGGTGGATGCCCAGCGCCGGGAGCAGGGGATCGTGACCCTGACCGACGTGCTCCGGGGCGTCTTCGGGGAGGTGATCCTGTGAGTGGCGGCCTTGCGATCACCCTCCTCCTCAAGGCCCTGGTGGCCCTGGGGCTCGTGGCGATGAATGCCTTCTTCGTCGCGGCCGAACTTGCCCTGGTGAAGATCCGGGACACCCAGATCGATACCCTTGTGGCCCAGGGCAACCGCGCGGCCACGGTGGCCCGACGGCTCAAATCCAACATCAACGCGGCGATCAGCACGGTGCAGATCGGCATCACCCTGGCCGGTCTCCTGTCGGGGTATTTCGTGGAGCCTCTCGTCCAGTCCGCCCTGGATCCCGTCCTCCGCCTGCTCGAGATCCACCATGTCGCCTGGGTTCATCAGGCTGTCTCGATCGGGAGCTTCGTGGGCATGACCTTCACGCTGATCGTCGTTGGGGAGATGGTGCCCAAGGCCATTGCGCTGAAGGAGACGGTCCCGGTGGTCCTGTTCGTGGCGCGTCCGCTCGGTTGGTTCCATCTGGTGGCCTATCCCCTGATCCGTGCAATCGACGGCACCTCCCGCTGGATTCTTCGGCATCTTGGCGTGGAATCCCTCGAGGAGGAGGTCCACAGCTCGGAGGAGCTCCGACTCCTGTTCAACGCGACCCATCGCCGCGAACGCGGTTCGGAGCTTGGTCGTGAGATCGTCCTCAACTCGCTCGACCTGAGGCACCGGGTCGTCGCCCAGGTCATGCGGCCCCGACGCGAAATCACGGTGCTCGACACCCGGCAGACGATCGAGTCCTGCCTCGACTGCGCGGAGCGGAGCCGCTACTCGCGCATCCCCCTGTGCGAGGAGGGGGATGTGGATCGCGCGGTGGGGGTGGTCCACGTGAAGGACCTCTTCAGCCTGCGGACCCGGGCGAGGACGGGGGAGGATCTGAGGCCTGTCGCCCGTCGCCTGATCTATGTCCCCGAGACGACCCGGCTCGAGCGCCTGTTGCAGCTGTTCCTCGAACGGCGCCTCCACTTCGCCCTGGTCGTCGATGAATACGGCGGCACCACCGGCATGGTGACGCTCGAGAATGTGGTGGAGGAGCTGGTGGGACAGATCCAGGACGAGTTCGACCACGAAAAGCCCCGGGTGACGCGTCGCGGAGAGGAGGCCTGGGAGCTGGACGCCTCGCTGCCCCTGTTCGAGCTCTCGGAGCTGATCGGGACCCCGCTGGCGTCGGAGGGGGCGACGACGATCAACGGCTGGATCACCCAGAGGCTGGGTCGGTTCCCGAACCGCACCGACCGCGTCGCGATCGGCGCCTTCGAGCTGTCCGTGGAAGAGCTCGATGGGGTGCGCGTCAGCCGGGTGGGGCTCCGCCGGATCAGGCCCTCCGATCCGGACTGAATCGATCCGGGGATCCGGATCAGCTGCCGGTGGTTCCCCGGCGGAGGAGGGGTTCCAGGACGGGCCAGGCGTTGCTGGCGATCATCCGATGTCCCTTCGGGGTCGGATGGATCTGGTCGGGAAGATTGAGTTCGGGAATGCCTCCGACGCCTTCGAGAAGGAACGGGATGAGCGACGCCTTCTGTCCACGGGCGACCTCCGGAAACAGGGCCTGGAACCGGTCGGCATAGTCGCTGCCCACATTCGGGGGCATCTGCATTCCCGCCACCACGATCTCCGCCTTGGGATGGCGCGTGCGGGTCCTCTGGATGATCGCGGTGAGGTTGCTGCGGGTGGATTCGATCGGCAGCCCGCGGAGCCCATCGTTGCCACCCAGCTCGAGGAACAGGATGTCGACGGGTGTCTTCAGCAGCCACTCGAGCCGGCGCAGACCGCCGGCGGTCGTGTCGCCGCTGACCCCGCCGTTGATGACCCGGACGGGGAGACCGGACTCCTCTGCGCGCCTTTGCAGAACCGCCGGGAAGGCTTCCTCGGGATCCACCCCGAACCCCGCCGCCAGGGAGTCGCCCAGCACCAGCACCGTCTGCGACTTCAGAGGACGCC
>CAZZKQ010000449.1:0-3309 GCA_964654875.1 uncultured Verrucomicrobiota bacterium
CGATCCGCAGGGGGAGGTTTCGTTTCGCGGGCCAAGACATGGAGCTGGCGAATCGCGTCCTCGGTCCGCGTGCGAAGATCCGTGGTGAACTCGACCTCACGACGGCGCTTCGAGTCCGCGTGGAAGATCGCTCCGCACGGGACCGGAATCCCGAACATCTCCTCCAGGCAGAGGGCCTGGGCACAGACCTGGACGTCGTCGTTCTCCCACCGTCGCCGTTTGCCGATCTTGAATTCCACTGGGAACAGGACCCCATCGGCCGAGCGCTCCACGACATCGCATTTTCCGTTGATGCCCAAGCGATCGGACCAGACGGGCAAGGCGCGAAGCAATTCCACGCCATCCACGACGTCATATCCGGGAAGGTCTGCATGCTCGTGGACAATGTCGCCCCGGAAGGTGTGGGCGTTGGCCCGTCGCCATCCTTCGATGAGCTTCAAAGCAGCCCGCCGTTCGCAGTAGAGGAGATCATTGAGCAGTGAGATCGGAAGCAGCTCCACCTCCACCGGAACCTGGGTGCCGGACGGGGCACCCCACGAACAACCCTTCTGTCCATGGGATGGCATCGGGAGGCTTTCCGGGCCTGGGACCTCGTTCCCGGAACGGGTCTCCCGGCTGTGACGGTGTTCAGGGGACGACTCCATCCCGTGTTTCTTGGTCCATCTGGTGGGTTAGAGGAGATCGAGCATCTCGATTCCAGGGGGAAGACCATCCCGATTCACAGCCACTTCGTAGTCCGAGAAGGATCTCGCCACGTCGACACCCGTCCTGCGTCGCACCGAGACACGCTCGAAGAGCCTGTGGGCCGGGGCGTTGCCCAGCGGTGTCTGGTGTTTGAACACCAGCAGCTTCTGCGGAGCCATCATGCCTCGGCTGGCAGATCGATCGTGGTCGAACATCTGGGTCAGCGACTGCCAGAAAAGGTCGAGGTCCGCCTCGCTGAACCCTGTCTCACGAGCCAGATGGCCGCTAATGAAGCCGTGGCAGCGGTACAGGCCATAGGGGATCAGATTCTTGCGGCCCATGGTCTGATTGGGGCTGTCGGCTTCCTTGGCTTCGGTGACCGCCATTCGGGTGACACTCAGGTCGAGGGGAAGGATGGGATCGAGGGATCGGCTGAAGCTGATCTGGACGGGTCCCCTCACCTGGCCGGCATTGGCACCGGTGGACATCACGGCTCCAAAGGTGCGGACGTCGTAGAAGCGTCGGCACATTTCCGCACGTGCCGAACCGACCTGTTTACGGGTGGCCTTCTTCTTATCGGATTTGGGATCGACATCATGTCCGAGATCCTTGTGGGCCTTGGCAATGCTCTCGTTGAGCACACTGCCTTGCTGCACGAAGATGCCAAATCCCGGGGCTGCCTCACGGGCCAGCAGTACAAAGTTCCTGACCTTCCGCTTCAGACAGACATCGGAAACCAGCCCATGCATGTCTTGGGGGTCGATGCGCGGTGCATTTGCGGCGTCCGGATCGCCGTTCGGATTTCCGTCCTTGCAGTCGAAGAGATAAACGAAGTCGTAACGATGATTCATGGTCTTTGGGTTTGGGTGTTGTGGATTCAAAGTGGCTAGGCTTCGGCCGGCTCCGATGCCAGGTGTTCCCGACGTTCCGCGGTTCGCCGTCGGTATTCGGCCTTCTGATGATAGTAGCCGAGGGCAAAACGTCCTTGGCCTTCCAGATCAAGAGTCGTTGGAAATCTGCGGCCGAGTGACGCGGTAATTTCCTCGAAATCCTTGCGGACGTTCTCGGCGAGACCACCTCCGGCCTTTGCGAGGTGGAACTGGGCGTTTCGAAAAAGCCGCCCCATGACGAGGGAAGGCGTCACACTGGCACTGGCGTAGTATCGCTCAACGACACCGGCATTGACCCCACCCAACGCGAGGTACTGGAGACGGTCGAAGACCGCAAAGAGACGTCCGCAGAGGTAGGCGGCATTGGTGGATTCGGGATTGATGGCTTCTGTCATGACACAATGGGATTGCAGTTGTGGGTTGGAGTTGGTTTGCGACCGGAGCAGACACGCCTTGATAAGCGCCACCCTGGCGGCATTGAGCCTGTTTTCGGGATCGATTCGCTGCCGGTTCAGGGCTGCGGCTAGGGCGGACTGTGGTAGCGGGACGTTTGGTCCACGAAGCGCCGCGTGGAGCAGCTGCGTAGGAATCTGGGGAGGAAGCTCGGCGAGTTCCGCGCGGACCATTCCATAGAGCAGGGCTCCGAACTTGAAGTCGCGGCGGATCCCGAGCCCATCCGGGTGAATGATGGCCAGATCCGAAAACCATCGGGCGACGTTCTGTTCCACCTCAGAAACGGTGCTCTCCAGCCAATTACGAACCACGATCCGTGCACCATTCCCGGACAGGCTCAACGCGTAGTATTCGTTGACCTCGAGTCCAACCTGCCGTCGCCCCGTCTGGACCGACTGCAGGAGAGCCGCGATCGCCTCTGGATCCGCCGACGCGAGCAAGTCCATCGGATCGTGGACGATGAGGTCCCGAGTCCAGTGAAGATGGACCGTGTCATTGAAGACAAGCCCCTGGGTCCTGCCTTTCTGGATGAGCGCGTTAAGACCTGACCGGACCTTGAGCTCCGCACCGGCTGAAAGTGCCGCATTCTGGGCCTGCTCCAGGCCAAAGGAGCAAAAGGAGTCTTTGTCGAAGCTGATGAGATTCGTTCCCATCGCCAGCCCCCCCGGAACACCGCGGATTTTCTCAGTGGTGTCGAGGGTTTCCATCAATCTGCCGGTGGCGAGGCAAACCCGAGGTTCCCGAGAGGAGGAGGCCCTGCCGTGTCGGCGATTCCGCCAGTACTGCCGAACCGCCTCGCTCTGCAGCAGAATACATCCATCGACAGCGAGGGTGACATTGTCCGACGGCTTGGCCCGCGCCGCAGCAAACCACTCCCGCAAAGAGGCCATAGCCGCCGGGTCAGCCAGTACCTGCTGGGCTGCCACTAGCCGGCCAGATTCCGAGGGAACACCTGCTGCAGCCTCGCCCAGGAGCGTCCTAAAATACTGATGCTGAACCAATCTCGCCTCAGCCTTGTCTGCAGCCTTGGGATCGAGAAAGAGCACAACGCGCTCTAGGGTGTCGCAAAGAAAATGGGATTTTGTCCCTTGGTTCAGTTCATTCGGCGATGTGAATGGCCGAACCATTTCTTTGGGCCTCGGCTTTTTCTCCTCTGGATTCTCGGCCAAGGGGATGGGCTCTCCCGCCAATCTTCCATCGGCAGTGATGGAGATGAGCCAACGGACGCCGACGGTCTCGAAGTCGGGATCCCCAAGATTTTCTCGTTCGGCGTAGGCGATGA
>CAZZKQ010000450.1:0-3294 GCA_964654875.1 uncultured Verrucomicrobiota bacterium
GGTGAAGGCATGCGGGTTGTGGTCCCGCCCGGTACCGCCCTTTTGGACGATCGGCGTGCGTCCGAACTCGCCGCCCCAGATGACGAGGGTCTCATCGAGGAGCCCACGCTGTTCGAGGTCGGTGAGGAGCGCTGCAATGGGTCGGTCGGTCTCCGCCGCGAAGCCGGAGTGGTTGCGGACGATGTTCTCGTGGCCATCCCAGCTCCGTTCGTTGTCCATGCCGCCGGAGTAGATCTGGACGAATCGGACGCCGCGTTCCACGAGGCGACGGGCGGTGAGGCACTGGCGGGCGAACTGGTCGCACGGTTTGTCGTCGGTGCCGTAGAGGCGTCGGATCGACTCGGGTTCCCGCTGCCAGTCGAGGGCCTCGGGGGCGGCCATCTGCATGCGGTAGGCGAGCTCGAAGCTCTCGAGCCGGGCCGCAAGCGCCTGGTCGGCCGGGTCGAGCTCCCGGTGTCGGCCGCCGAGCCGGGCCATGAGATCGAGCTGACGCCGCTGGGTCGCGGGATCGAGTCCCGGCGGCAGGTCGAGGTTGTCGATGGCCCGACCCTTGGGACGGAGGTGGGTTCCCTGATAGACGCCCGGGAGGAATCCGGAACTCCAGTTCAGCGCATGGCCCTTGGGCAGCCCGCGGTCGAGCGGGTCGCTCATGACCACAAACGCCGGCAGGTCCCGGCTCTCCGACCCGAGCCCGTATGTGGCCCACGAGCCCACGCATGGGAATCCCATCCGCGGCACGCCGGTGTTCATCATGAACAGCGCCGGACTGTGGTTGTTCGACTCGGTGTAGCAGGAGTGGAGGAACGCCATCCGGTCGACATGCCGCGACAGGTGGGGGAACAGCTCCGAGACCCAGGCTCCCGACTGTCCGTGCTGCGCCCACTGGAACGGCGACTTCATCAGCGGTCCAACGTTGCCGGTGAAGAAGCCCGTGTTCTTGTCGAACCCTTCCAGCTCCTGTCCGTCGCGTCGGGCCAGCTCCGGCTTGTAGTCCCAGGTGTCGACCTGGCTGGGGCCTCCGTTCATGAAGAGCCAGATGACCGAACGGGCCTTGCCGACGTGCTGGGGCGGGCGGGCGGCGAGGGGGTTGAGCGCCGGGGTCGATCCGAGGAGCCGCTCGTCGCGCAGCAGCGTGGCGAGGCCGATCAGACCGGCACCGCCGCCGCAGCGACGGAGGAGGTCCCGGCGGGACCAGAGGGACGGGGGCAGGGAAGGCGTCATCGTCGGGATGGAGGTTGGGGCACGGACGTCACTGGATGGTGAGGAATTCGCTCAGGCCGAACAGGACCTGGCCGAAGTCGGCCAAGGTCTTCCGGAGGGCCGTTTCCCGCGGAAGGTCCGGACGGGATTCCAGACCCAGGCGGAGGAACTCGAGGCTGTCCTGGCGTTCCCCGTCGGACGGTGCCCGTCCCAGGATCCGGCGGTAGCCGGTGTCGACGGCCCGTTCCAGTGAGGTGGAGGCGTCGACGGCCAGAAGGTCCGCGAGGTCGTCACAACGGGCACGCAGGAAGGGGCTGTTGAGGAACAGGAGGGCCTGGGGGGCGGTGATGGTGGCGGGGCGGTTGCCCACGCTCAGCACGGCATCGGGGGCGTCGAAGAGCTGCAGCATGGGGCTCAGCTGGCTGCGCTTCACCATGAAGTAGAGGCTCCGTCGACGCTGCTGCTCGTCGAGCGTGCCGGGGCCGCCCATCCGGGCGTCGAGGCCGCCCGCCGCCGACAGCAGGGCGTCCCGGATCGCCTCGGCCTCGAGTCGGTGCTTGGGGAAGTGCCAGAGCAGCCGATCCTCGGGGTCGAGTCCCGTGGCCCGGGTCTCGGTGGGGTTCGCCCCTGGACGGCTGTCCTGCTGCCAGACGGCGCTGGCGATGAGCAGGCGGTGGAGGGCCTTGATGGAACCGCCGCTCCGCAGGAACTCACCGGCGAGCCAATCGAGCAGCTCGGGATGGGTCGGCAGCGCGCCCTGTCGACCGAAGTCGTTGGGCGTGGCGACGATGCCCTGGCCGAAGTGGAGTGCCCAGACGCGGTTGACCAGCACGCGGGCGAGCAGGTGGCCGGCCCCGTTCTCCGGATCCGTCACCCAGTCCGCGAGGGCGCGTCGACGGTGTGACGTCCGGGCGCCCTCCGGACGCGGCGTCTGCCAATGGGTTTCGGGACGCTTCATCAGCACCGGCAGGAATCCCTGGGCCACGACATCGCCCTTGAGGTTGGGATCCCCACGGCGGAGGAAGTGGGTCTGCTCGAAGAAGTCGGCCCCCTGCGTGTGCATCCGGACCGGGGCCAGGCCCTCGGTGGCCACCATCACGGTCGTGAGGCGCGGCTTCGGCTTCGACTGGGCGGAGGCCTCCACCGCGGCGACCTGACGTCTCCATTCGGGGTCATGCCGACGATGCCAGGTCCGCAATGCGGTCCACTGCGCCTCCGTGCGTCGAGGGGCAGGTGTGGTCCGGGCGGCCTCGACCGCGGCAAGATCCCGGGCCGAAGCGGCTGGGCCGCGGAGCTGCGGGGACGCGTTTGTGGTCACGGACACCCGAAGGCGTCCGATGCTGTGGCGGTGGTTCGTGTCGAACCGCAGTTCGAGGGTCAGCTCCGTACCGTCGGCGCCGCCCACGGAGCCTTCGATGGGAAACATCGCGGCGTGGTCCTTGCCGAACTCGGGGTCCACGGCCCAGCCCGACTTCGCATCACCGTCGATCGCAGCGGCCACGGGCAGACCCTTCTGCTCGAACGTCGCGGTCGGGGTGCCGAACCGCACCGGCTGGGGTTCGTTCGTGGATCCGGCCGGCCGCTGCAGGAGGCGCAGGTCGCTCAGCGCGAAGTTGCCGTTGTCGGCCCGACCGGGTCCGCCTCGCGTCAGCGATGGATCGGTCAGCGCCTCGACGCGAAGCGCGCGGATCCCGTTCAGCGGGGTGCGGACCCCGATCCGGTAGCGGTCGAACTCGGGGTTCTTCCCGGTCGCGGTCACGGAGCCGTCGGCCTGCGGTGTCATCGTGGCACCGCCGATGGATTCCACCGTGGCGTCGTCGAGTGTGAGCCACTCGGTGGCGGTGACCGGCGCGCCGTTGGCCAGCCAAGCGGAGAACCTCCGGGGCAGGGCGTCCCGCTCGAAGTCTGCCAGCGACGCCTCGGTCTGGGCGTGTCCCGCGGCCCAGTCCTGCTCACGCCGCCGGTTCTCCTCGGGTTCCAGGTCGAGATCCATGTGGCTCCGGACCGTCGTCGCGAAGGTCGAGATCAGGCGGTAGTAGTCCTTCGACGCGATCGGATCCGTCTTGTGGTCGTGACATCGGGCGCAGCCGACGC
>CAZZKQ010000451.1:0-3270 GCA_964654875.1 uncultured Verrucomicrobiota bacterium
CCTGATGCTCGCCCTCGCCAAGGGCCGAACGGGTCGGACCGGACGCCTCGTCGCCGCGATCCTGTTCCTCATCACCCTCGGTGGCGGCTGGTTCCTCGGCGGCGAGGAACTTCAACGACGGTTCCTGACCGTGTTCGAGGACAAGATGTCCAACCGGCTGGCCATCTATGAGGTCGCCCATCGCATGGCCGATGAGGCCGGGGTCTGGGGCCTCGGGGCGGAATCCTATACGGGGCTCAACGGACTCTACCGGACCAAGCCGGAGGACACCTGGGAGGGGTTCGTCCACGACGACTGGCTGGAGGCCCGGATCAACATCGGCTGGGCCGGGGTCGGACTCGTCATCGCCCTCCTCGCGCTGCTGCCGGCCCACTGGTCGACCGGTCGCGGCATCCAGGCTCCCAGGGAATTCACAGGCCTGCTGGCGCTGTCCCTGATCGGGATCCTGATCCACGCCAAGTTCGACCTCCCGTTCCAGATCACCTCCCTTGTGGTGATGGTCCTACTCCTGTCCGCCATCGGACTCTGCAGCGCACCCAGGCCCGTGGCCACCCTTCCGTCCCGCCACAAGGACCCCGTCGGAAGCCGCGGACGCCGGGGCTAGGCGGCCATCCGGGACGCCCGGCGACGATACCAGTCGATCGATCGCTCAAGGGCCGAATCCAGGTCGTGACGCGGCTGCCATCCGGTGGCCCGGAGGCGGTCGGTCGAGGCCGCCGAATGCCGGACGTCGCCGGCCCTCGGCTCGGCATGGACCCGTGGGCTGCCGGAACCCGAGATGCGGATGATGGCGTCTGCCAGGGCATTGACCGTGACCGTCGTCCCCGACGCCACATTGTAGGGACCGTGAAGGTCGCGGTTGCGGGCGAGGTGGACGAGGGCGCCAACCACATCCTCGACCGCTACGAAACCCCGGGTCTGTTCCCCGTCGCCGTGGATCACCAGCGGCTGTCCGGCCAGCGCCCTCTCGATGAACCTCGGAACGGCGGCCGCGTAGGGACTGTCGGGACGCTGCCGGGGTCCGAAGACGTTGAAGAACCGGGGGCAGACCGTGCTCAGACGCCCGCGTTTGTGATACAGGTCGCAGTAGAATTCCCCCGCCCACTTGGTCTCGGCATACGGACTCCTCGGGTCCGCGGCGGCGGACTCGCGCTTGGGGTTCTCGGGATTCTCGCCGTAGACGGCGGCCGAGCTCGCGAGCACCAGCCGCTGCACTCCGGCCTTCTCCGCCGCCTCGAGCACGTTCAGCAGTCCGATGACGTTGGCCTGGGCACAGGCCAGGGGATCCTCCATCGACGCCGGCACGCTGATGAACGCCGCCAGGTGGAAGACCCAGTCCACCCCGACCATCGCCCGCGCCACGGCATCCGGGTCCAGGATCGAGGCCTGGATGAACTCCACCCCCGCGTCGGGCAACAGGCTCCGGTCGCCCGAGCTGAGATCGTCCATCACCCGGACCTCTCCCAGCTCCACACAGGCCGAGCACAGATGGCTTCCGATGAATCCCGCCCCGCCCGTGATCAAGGTTCTCATGTCGTATGACGTGTTGCGGGGAAATGAGCTCATAAAGCGGTGGGCCGGGACAAGCGATTGCTGAGGTGGACGACGACGCCTGCGGGTCCCCGGACCGCCGCCGGATGGGATCCTGCTGGCGACTCATCCGGGGTTGCGATTCCATCCAGCGTCGCCATGAGCTCCCCGGTGCTTGTCGTCTCGGATCTGCTGCCCCCCAAGCGCGGGGGGCTCGCTGACCACACCCTCATGCTGGCGCGTGGCCTCGCCCGACACCGTCCGATCACCGTCCTCACCTCCCCCGGGGCCGCCCCCCAACCCGAGTTCACGATCCGGCCCGTCGCCCGCAGCTGGCATGATCTCCAAGGGCTCCGCGAGGAGTTCTCCCGGGTCTCCCAGGACACCCAGATCCTCTGGCAGTACGTGCCCCACATGTATGGACGGGGTGGGGTGAACCCGACCCTCCCACGGCTCATCGCCGAGCTCGCCCGGCAGGGACGCCCCCAGATGGTCCTGGCCCACGAGATCATGGCCGACCCCTCCTGGCATCCGGTCCGGGCCTGGTACGTCTGGAACCAGAGGCGGCAATGGGAGGCGATCCTGAGGCATGCCGACGTCATCCCGATCGGCTGCAGCCGCTGGGTCGACGACTGGGGACGTCGGAGGCCCGACGTGGCCCGCAAGCTCTTCACCCTGCCCTCTCCCTGCAACATTCCGGTGGTGGCAACGCCCGACGACCACAAGGCGCGGTGGCGACAGGAGCTGGGCCTGCCTGCCGACATCCCGGTGCTGGCCTACTTCGGGACGCTCAGTCCCAGCAAACAGCTGGACTGGATCCTGGGGTGCTGGGAGGAGAGCCACCGGCGAGGACTCGACGTGGCCTTCGTGATCATCGGAGCATCCCCCTCGATTTCCGTGCCTCCCGACCGTGCCAGCCGGTTCCGGACCCTGGGCTACCTGCCCGAGGAGGCCGCCTCCCGCGCGTTGTCCGCGGTCGATGTCCTGGCCCTCCCGTTCGTCGACGGGATCTCGGAACGCCGCGGGAGCATCATGGCCGGACTGTGCCACGGGGTGGCGGTCGCCTCGACCATCGGCCACTGCACGGGGGTGGAGCTCGCGAAGGCCGACTGGGTCGCGCTCAGCCGGGCCGATGACCGGGACGGCTTCGTCTCCTCCGTGGTGGACCTGCTGTCGGATCCCAACCGCCGACGTCGGGTTGGGGCGGGCGGAAGATCCCACTACCGGCAGCACTTCGACTGGCAGGTGGTCGTGGACCGGATCCTCGGCAGCCTTCCCACGGGTCCGACCCTCCCGGGCAGGGGTCCTGCACCATGCGCCTCCTGATCGTCTCGTACTTCTACGAGGCCCCGGCCGGAGGAGGCGTGATCGTGGCCCGCCTCCTCGCCGAGCACCTCCGGGCACGGGGACACTCGGTGGATGTCCTCTGCCTCGACGGATGTACCGAGCGACAGCCGGGCACGGTGTTGCGAATGCCGGCGCCGCGTGGGTTCCAGCGCCGCCTCGATCGGCTCCGACAGGTCCTGCTCTTCCTGAACAACCCCGGGTTCGACCGGCACTTCCTCGACAAGGCCCTCTCGCTGACCCGCGAAACCGCCCCCTACGACTTCATCCTGTCCCAGGATTTCCTCGGCCTCCGGGTGGCGGCCTCCCTCGCGTCCCGAGCAGGGATACCCTGCGGCACCACCCTCCACGACACCCTTCCCCCCTCTCTCTCTCTCACCCTCACTCTCACTCTCC
>CAZZKQ010000452.1:0-3247 GCA_964654875.1 uncultured Verrucomicrobiota bacterium
AGCAGGAGACCTGGAACAACATCCTCGCCGCGATGATCCAGGTCCGCGAGAACCATGGCTGGCGCGAGTGACGCCTCGGGCGTGCACATGGACGTGCCGCGTCGGGGTGCTTGGCGGGATCCCAACCTGTGGCGCGGAATCCTCCGCTCTGGAGCTGATTTTCAACCAGATTTTAGTGGCATGGTGAACTTCGTTTGCTACTTTCCTCGGCCTTCGTCGTGGCGGTCCGATCTGGATCTTCCCCGGCGAAAGGGTCTGAGGATCCGGGTTCCGGTGGGCCTGGATTCCGACCTCAACGTTTCAAACCCTCAAAGATCGTGAGCGCCAAGAAAGGAGTTCCTTCCAAGAAGCCGGCCAACATCAAGCCGGCATCGAAGGCTTCTGCCCCCAAGGTGCAGGGCAAGGCCCCTGCCAAGGCGGCGAAGGCTCCTTCGCGACCGATTGCGGCCCCGGTGAAGGCCCCGGTGAAGGCCCCGGTGAGGACGGCTCGTGTGCAGGGTCTGACGAGTGCGGCCTCGATCCTCGGCCGTCCGCTGGCGTCGAAGCTGAAGGGTGCGGCGCCGTCGTGGCGTCCGGCGGCCAAGGTGAAGGCCGAGTGGCAGAAGTACTATGAGAACCTGCTCGACCTCCATGCCCGGCTGAGGGACCAGATGTCGGGCCTGGCCAAGGAATCGCAGGCCGAGATGGAGAGCTACAGCCTCCACATGGGCGATTCCGGGACCGACAATTTCGATCGCGACCTCGCCCTGGGACTGCTGTCGTCCGACCAGGATGCCCTGTACGAGATCGAGGAGGCGCTGAAGCGGATCGAGAAGGGCACCTATGGGGTGTGCGAGTTGACCGGCAAGCCGATACCCCGGGCCCGGCTCGATGCGATACCCTGGGCCCGATTCACCATCGAGGCCCGGATGCAGCTGGAGAAGGAAGGTGCGCTGAAGCAGCGTCGGATTGGAGCGCTCGGCTCTGTCGAGACCGGTTCGTCCGTGGATTCGGATGACGGCGACGATGACGCCGATGAGCGTCCAGCCGCGAAGGAAAAGGAGTAGAAGGAACCACTCTCATGCCCCGAGAAATAGTCACCATCGAATGTACGGAGGCGCGCAAGGAGGGCAAATCCCCCAGCCGCTACCAGACCACCCGCAACAAGAAGCTCCAGACGGAGAAGGTCGAGAAGAAGAAGTACAATCCGGCCCTCCGCAGGCACACCTTGCACCGCGAAATCAAGTAAGCCATGCCCCGCAAAACCAAGCTCGACGAGTCCAAGTCCAAGCGCCGTGGATCCACGGTCCGCACCCCCCGGGTGCGTCCGAAGGTCGATTTCACCATCGACGCGGTGGACTTCAAGAACGTCACCCTGCTCCGGCAGTATGTCACCGAGAACGGCCGCATCCTGCCCCGCAAGTACACCGGCCTTCCCGCCGCCTATCAGCGTCGCCTGTCGAGCGCCATCAAGCGCGCCCGTCAGATGCTGCTGATGAAGTAGGCCCCTGGTGGCCCCGGCGCCCGCCGCATCCGCGGCGGGCGTCTTGTTTTGGATGCGGTTCTTGCAACCTGTTTGCAATCATGGGATGTGATCTTCGGCCGATGAGGGTCTGGTGTTTCCTCCTCGCGGGGTGGGCGCTGGGCCTGGGCGTTGCCACGGCCCAGTCGACCAATCGGCTTCAGGTGGTCACCACCATCGCTCCGCTCTACTGCTGGGCGGTCAACGTGGCGGGCGACCGCGCGGAGGTCGCCAGCCTGCTCCCGCCCAATGTCGGGCCCCACGACTTCCAGTTCCGGCCCAGGGACATCCGGCGGGTCGAGCGGGCCAATCTGGTCTTCCTGAATGGACTCGGACTGGAGTCCTGGTTCTTCCGCGTCTTCCAGAACCGGAAGATTCCCGTCCGGGTCGTGGAGGCCGCCGCGGGACTGTCCACGAATCAGCTGATCCACGGGGTGCCGGAGCTCGAGATCGCAGGTCGCGATGAGGACCACGACCACGGCCCTGATGGGCATGGACATGGGCATGGATCCGGGGCCCCTGTGGGTGCCCCCAATCCGCATCTCTGGCTGGATCCGGTTCTGGCGTGTCATGCGGTCAGCAATCTGGTCGTGGCGCTGGGCGAGCTGGACCGTGCGAACGCCGACTACTATGCGGAGCGGGGGCGTGCCTATGTGGCCCGGCTCAGGGCGCTCGACGAGGAGCTGCGTCGGGGCATCGGAGCGCTGAAGTCGCGTGACATCGTGACGTTCCACGACGCCTTCCCGTACTTCTGCCGCCGTTACGACCTGCATCTCGTGGGGGTGATCGAGGATGTGCCCGGGACCTCGCCCTCGCCGCGGTATCTGTCGGAACTCTCGGCCGCGATCCGTCGCGACAAGGTCTCGGCGCTCTTCGTGGAGCCCCAATTCGATGTGAAGCTGGCGCGTCAGCTGGCGAAGGATCTGTCGATCGGCGTGGCGACGCTCGACACGCTGGAGACGGGGCGGCTGACCGCGGAGGCGTACGAGGAGGGGATGCGGGCGAACCTCCGGGCGCTGCAGGGTGCGCTTCGATGACATGGCCTCGATCCGGTTCCATCGCGAGGGTCTGGCGCTCGAGGTGCGCGGCCTGAGGGTGTCGCTGGGTGAGACGGAGGTCCTGCGTGGGATCGATCTCCATGTCCCGAAGGGGCGCATCGTCGCGGTGATCGGTCCCAACGGTTCCGGAAAGACCACGCTTCTGCGCTGTCTGCTCGGGCTGCAGAAGCCCTCGGCCGGTGAGATCCGCCTCTTCGGCCAGCCCCTGGGTCCGAAGGTTCTGGGTCGGGTCGGCTACGTTCCCCAGCGACTGGCCCTCGACCGCAGCTTCCTGCTCAGCGTCCGGGAATTCCTCGCGCTGCGGCTTCGGGAGACCCGGCACTGGATCTGGTGGCGTCGGTCCACCCTCGACCTGCATCTCCGGGGACTCCTGCCCGGACACGACCTGGGGCCGCTGCTGGATCGTCCTGTCGCCGGACTGAGCGGCGGCCAGCTCCAGCGGGTCCTGGTCGCGTTCAGCCTGATCGGCTCCCCGGAGCTGCTCCTGCTGGACGAGCCGACAGCCGGGGTGGATGCGCCGGGGGAGCAGTCGTTCTACGAGCTGATCGCCTCGGTCCATCGGGAGCGCCAGCTGTCGGTCATCCTGGTCTCCCACGACCTGTCGATGGTCTATCGGCACGCCTGTCGGGTGTATGCGCTCAATGGCGTGATCTGCTGCGAGGGCACCCCGGAGGAGGTCCTGAATGCC
>CAZZKQ010000453.1:0-2829 GCA_964654875.1 uncultured Verrucomicrobiota bacterium
GCGTTCTCCAGGAGGTCCCCGGCGAGGAGGTCCCGCGTGAACTCATCATAGGGAAGATTCCGGTTCAGGGCTCCGATCAGCCAGTCCCGCCACGGCCAGATGTTGGGACGCAGCGGGTCGGATCCATACCCGGCGGAATCCGCATACCGGGCGAGATCCAACCACACGCGGGCCCAGCGCTCCCCGAAATGCGGGGAAGCCAGAAGCCGATCCACGAGTCGTTCGTAGGCATCCCCACGACGGTCTGCCATGAACGCCGAGACCTCCTCGGGGGACGGTGGCAGGCCGGTGAGATCGAGGGACAGCCGACGGATCAGCGTCGGACGGTCCGCCTCGGCCGAGGGGGTCAGACCCGAGGCCTTCAGACGGGCGGCGATGAAACGGTCGATGCCATTCCGAGCCCACGCCCTGTCGACCATCGGTGGCAGGGATGGGCGCGTCGGCGGGGTCCAGGCCCAGTGGGAGGCGTATTCGGCCCCCTGCTGGATCCACCGCGACAGGACGTCGGCCTCAGCCGGCGTCACCGGGTTCTTCACCTCCGGCGGAGGCATGACCTCCTCGGGATCCGCGGATCGGATCCGATGGAGGATCTCGCTGTCCTGGGAATGATTCGGAGCGATGGCCGCCCGCGGGGAGCGGCTACGGGTGGCCTCGAGGAAGGAATCGAGCCTCAGCTTGGCCTTGCGCGCCGCCTCGTCAGGCCCGTGGCACGGATAGCATTTGGACGACAGGATGGGCTGGACCTCCGTGGCGAAGTCGACGCGGCCCGCGGGCACCGAGGTGCCCGCCGGCAGCCCCTTTCCTGTCAACACGGCTGGGCCGAAGGCAAGAAGGGCGCTGGCCAGGAGGAGCCGTCGGTGTGTCGCTGGGACCATCCCCAGACGCTACAGCGACACCCCTCCAGCGGAAAGCGCGGACCTCGGTCACGGCGGATCCTCCGACGATTGGCGGCCCCGCTCCCACCAAGTTTTGCCTTGCGACAACAGGGGTCGCGGAACTATCTCCTTCACCGCACGCTCGATCGTGCCGCAATCATTTCTGTCTTCATGGTCAACTCCAAACCGGTGAGGGTCGCTTGAGCCGCCCTTTCCCTCCTCGTGGCGGGCCTCCGCAGCCCCAGTATCGCATCAATGGTAAGATCCGGGCCCGCGACGTCCGCGTGATCAATGCCGACGGCTCCCAGGCCGGGATCATGGATCTCGGTGCCGCCATCACCCTCGCCCGGAACCAGGGACTCGACCTCGTCGAGATCGCTGCCACCGCCGTACCGCCCGTCTGCCGGATCGTGGATTTTGGCAAGTTCAAGTACGAACAGGCCAAGCGGGAGCGCGATTCGAAGAAGAGCCAGAGCGCCCACTCGGTGAAGGAGATCCAGCTGTCGCCCCGGATCGACCCCCACGATCTCGGCATCAAGTTGGACCATGCCGTCGGATTTCTCTGCGAAGACCACAAGGTCAAGGTGTCCCTTCGCTTCCGGACCCGTGAGATGGCCCGCCCCCAGATCGGTGTGGCGGTCATGGATAAGTTTCTCAAGGACCTGGCACCATGGGGCCAGGCGGACTTCGCCCCGAAGCTCATCGGACGCTCCATCAACGTGATGATCAGCCCGCTGGCGAAGAACAAGCGGGCGAAGAACCCCAAAGAGACGGGAGAGACGGCGTCGAAGCTCCACGAGAACGACACCCCCGCCCAGATGGCTGCCGCCGTTGCCGCAGCCCGTCCTCGGGAGATCCGGGTGCCGATCAACGCGGCCGAGCAGCCGTCCGGGTTCGGCAGCAATCCGTTCGGGAATCTATCCGTTCCCCCCGCCGCCTGACGGCGACGGTGTCCCCGGGTTCGCAGCCCCCGCCAGCATGCCCCGCTGGCGCAGCATCTCCTCCATCACCCGATCCATGGCGTGGTCGGCCAGAGGCTTGGTGACCTCATCCAGCCGCGCATTGGCAGCCTTCAGCCACGCCGGCTCGCCGGTCCTGGTCTTCGGATTCTCCTGGGTGAGGACCGATTCCACCTCCTCGATCGCCTTCAGCAGCTGCTGACGATACTCGTCGTCCAGCTCCGCATCGTACTCCGCCATCGCCTTGCGCGTGGCCGACAGGATCTCGCCCGCCTTCAGCTTGGCCTCGATCCATTGACGGGCCTTCAGATCGTCGAACGCGTTCTCCACCGACTCCTCGATCATCCGGTTGACCTCGGCATCGCTGACATCCACCGCCGACTTCATCTCGACCACCTTCTGATGGCCGGTCTTGAGATCCCGGGCGAGGACGTGGAGCACGCCGTTGGCATCGATCTCGAACTGCACCCCTACCCTCGGCACCGCCTTGGGGGCGGACTCGAACTCGATCTCGAACCGGCCGAGGGACCAGTTGTCCTTCGCCCGCTCGCGTTCCCCCTGCAGCACGTGGATGAGCATCGACCGCTGGTGATCCACCGCCGTGGTGAAGACCTCGCCGGCCTTCACCGGAATGGTGGTGTTGCGCGGAATGATCACATTCATCAATCCGCCGAAGGTCTCGATGCCGAGCGACAACGGCGTGACGTCCAGGAGCAGCAGGTTGCGGAACCCGCCTGACAGGATCTCCGCCTGGATGGCCGCGCCGAGGGCGACGGCCTCGTCCGGATTGACGCTCGTGTTCAGCTCCGGGCCTGGCTTCTGGTGGTACTCCTCGCCCAGGCGTACATCCCCCCGGGTCTCGGCGAACTCCGCGCAGCCAAACCATTCGGACACCTTGCGTCGGACCAACGGCATCCGGGTCTGACCGCCCACCAGGATGACCTGGTTGAGATCCTTCGCCTCGAGCTTCGCGTCGGACAGGGCCCGGAGACAGT
>CAZZKQ010000453.1:2839-3246 GCA_964654875.1 uncultured Verrucomicrobiota bacterium
GGGCTCGCGTCCGGTCGACGAGGTCCTTCGTGAGCCGCTCCAGGGTTTCCCGGCTCACGCGACAGCTGAAGCTGAAGTCGGGACGCAGGAATGGCAGGGCGATCTCGACCTCGGTCTCGGCGCTCAGCCGGATCTTGGCGCGCTCCGCCTCCTCCCGGACCCGCGACAGCATCGAGAGGTCGGCACCCTCCTCCGGTCCTCCCGCCTTCCGAATCTCCCCGAGGAGGTGTTCCGTCAGGCGCCGATCGAAGTCATCCCCGCCCAGCCGGGTGTCTCCATGGGTGCTCAGCACCTGGAACGTGCCCTGGTTCAGCTCGAGGATCGACAGGTCGAAGGTGCCACCGCCGAGGTCGTACACCGCGATCCGGGATCGGTCCCCGAGCTTGTCGAGCCCGTAGGCCAGGGCG
>CAZZKQ010000454.1:0-3223 GCA_964654875.1 uncultured Verrucomicrobiota bacterium
GCCAACCTCCGTCTCCCACCTCCTTCTGCCCCTTCCCTCCGCATCACCGTGTGAGTCCTCGTCCGCCCCATCCTCTCCCAACACTCAACTCTCAACCTTCTCCCCCTTCCCTCCAACTCCGCGTCACCGTGCGAGTCCTCTTCCCGAGGCCTGCCGCCCCGGACCGCCGCCCTCGGGTCACAGCACAAGGTTGACCGTGCCGCCACGCCCACGCCCCTTCTGGATCCGCCTGCGGTCCACCAGATGGTTCCGGACTGCGTCATATCGGGATTCCTCCCATCCCAACGCCTGACGCAGCCTCGAGTTGGCCACCGAGGTCCCATCCTCCGGCAGCGCCGCGATGAACGCCTCGCACAGATCCTCGGTCACCGGCCCACGAGGGGATTCCAGGGTCCCCTCCTCCGACACGGCATCCACAGGATCGTCCAGGTCGGCCGTTTCAGTGGCCGGCTCCTCGCCGTCCGGGACGGACCCTCCGGAAAACCCGGCCGAGGCTCCGGCCAATGGGGTGCGGATGCCCGTCTGGAACCCAGTCGGTGATGGACGCCTGAGGTGGATCTCCTTCCCGCCGGCCCCGGCGTAGTCACGGGGCGTGCAGGTGAGGAGGATGACCTGGAGACCCCTTCGGCCCGCGAGGAACAGCATGTCCTGGATGCGCTGGACCCGTTCCGGGTCGGAATACGCGAAGGCGTCGTCGAGGACGATGGGCAGGCACCCTTCGTGTTCACCGGCAAGAACCTCCGCCATGGCCAACCGGACGGCGACCGCCACCTGCTCCCGGGTGCCGCCGCTCAGGCTGTCGAAACCAAACGTCGACACCCCCGCGCCGGTGCGGCCCAGGGACACCCCGGTCAGGCCCTCGACACCCAGCGTCACATGCCCCTCGGTGCCCGGGCCAAAGATCCTTTCAAGGTATCCGGACAGACACTCCTCGAACGGTTTCGTGAACTGCCGGGCCAAGGCCGCCTGCTCCGATTCGAACAGCTGGTCGAGCAGCCGCAGGGCATCGCCGTGGATCCTCATCCCCTCCCAGCGAGCCTCGGCCAGACGTGCCTGTTGGAGGGCCATTTCCGATACTGCCCGAAGATCCTCCTGCCCCCCTCCCTCGAGCTTCACCTCGGTCCGGATGACTTCCTCGCGGGCGTCTTTCAGCTGGGTAGCCAACCGTTCCTGACGGGCGACAAGCCGATCCCACTGGTCTCTCAGGCAGGCGGGCTGCAGCTCGACCATCCGGCCATGCACCTCACGGCGGGACGCTTGCAAGCCACCGATGCGGACCTTGGCCGACTCGATGCGCTGCAGCAGATCCTCCGGCCTACCGTTCGAGTCCATGAGGACCTGAAGCTGCGCCCGATCCACCAGCAGTTGGTTCTCGAGCTCACCCGATTCTGCCTGGGCGGCCGCGAGACCGTCGCCGATCTGCCGAAGCGTCTCCCGTGACTGGACACAGCGGAGCCTCTTGTCCTCCGCAGCCTTCTCGTCGGCCACCTTGGCCAGCTGGGCGGTCTTGGCCCGATTCTCCAACTCCGCCCCATCCACATCCAAGGCGACCCCGAGGTCTCGAACCAGACCTGAGAGGCGGCTCTTCTCTTCGAGGATCTCCTGGTGACGCCGTTGCCGTTGCTCGAAAGCCTTTTGCACGGCTTCCGGATCGAGGTCATCCAGGGCCTGACGAGCTGCCGTGACACGGGCGGAGGCCTGGCTCCATTCCTCATGTCTGGACTCGGCGGAGACAAAGTCCGCGAGACCGAAGGAATCCAGTTCCCCGCGAAGCCGATCCCGGGCCCGTTCCAGTTCGTCGCGAGCCTCGCCGAGGGCATCACCGCCTCCGGGCCGGATCCGGATCCGGGTGCCTCCACCCACCAGGATCACTCCATCCTGGGTCAGCACCGTACGGCTTCCGGGCGCCGCGTCGGCTCCATCAATCGTGACCTTCTGATCGAGCGAGAGAACCTCCACCTCGGCCGCCATGGCCTCGACGGCCGCCCGGGCGGCCCTCAGGTCGGATTCAAGTCCACGAAGGCGGTTCAGGGATTTCCTGTCGAGGGCGGGTTTCGCGGCAAGGAATACGGTTGCCGATTCGAGGTCCTGCCGACGCTGCTGAAGGCTCGAGAGATCCTTCCGACACCGTTCGAGATCCACTCCGGATTGGAACTCATCCAAAAGCACCTTCCACCATTGGGACAGCAGATCGGCCTCCCGCGCCGACGTCCGAGCGTCCTCCCACTCCCGTTCAGCCGCAATGACCTCCGATTCGAGCCTCGCCTTCTCGGATTTCACTGCGTCGAGGTTCTGCCGCAGCGGACTGAGCTTGCCGTCGGTGATCCCGATCCTGCTCCTGAGCTCAATCATGCGCTGGAACGTGCCTTCCCACAGGGTGCTCTCGGTGGTCACCGTCGCGATCTCCGCGTCGAGACCTGCAAGCTGGGCCTCCATCGCTTCAACCTTCCGGAGACCCGATTCCGCCGCCTCCAGCTGGACCAGATTCGAGCCTCTCTCGGTCTCCCAGTCCCGCATCCGTTCCCGAAGTCCGGACAGCTCACTGGCCAGACTCTCGCGTTCCGCCCACCGTTCGGCGGCCGCGTGGGCCGTGGCGGCCCGCTCCCGGCTTTCCCGCTCCGCCCGCTCCAGATCCGACCCGGCCTTCGGTCGACCGTTCTGGTTGAACATCGCCTCCACCCGCTCCGCGAAATGGCCCGCGGTCCTCTGGTCGAGCTCCGACTGGAGGAGCACGGCGCCCCCCATCGCCTGAAGGCGACGCATCAGGGCGTCATTCTGCGTGCCCGCAGCGGGTCCGGGATGCTCCCCCGCGCTCCCCTGCCAGACCCACAGATGCCGCCACTGTTCGAGCATCGCCCTGCCCGACTGATCCGTGGGATTGCCCAGGAGCCCGGCCAGACGGCGCTCCGCCTCCTCCGACACCAGCGGCGGCGCTCCCGCCGTCGACAGCGAGACCCGGCCCCGGGATCCGGCCCCGAAGGACTTGACCAGCTGCCAGACGCGTCCGCCCGCCTCGAACTGGAGGCGGACCTCGGGCGCCTCCCCGGAGCCCTCCGACGCCATCAGCCGGTGGTGTTCCGCATTGCCCCGCGCCCGCATGAACAACGCCCGGTGCAGCGCCTCGACCAGCGTGCTCTTGCCGCACTCGTTGGCCCCGCCAACGAGGGCTGACGCCCCCGAGTCGCGGCCCTGCCGGCGCCTTGAGGGTCCACATGCGCTCGAC
>CAZZKQ010000455.1:0-3219 GCA_964654875.1 uncultured Verrucomicrobiota bacterium
TGATGCCCGAGACGATCCAGATGTCGCCGTCGTGGGTGCAGAGCGCCGCTCGCTTGCCGTCCGAGAAGAAATCCATGCCGCCAAACCGGACCCGACGCTTCCAGGGATTGTCCTCGGGGGCCGTGATCGAATCGGTCACATAGGCGCCGTCCGGGGTCGAGCTGGTCGCCAGCCTGCCCTTGAGGTTGACCGTCTCCGGCCAGTGCCGGGGTCCGCCCTTCATGAAGTCGGGCATCGAGGGCGCGGCTTTGGCGAGATCGATCGCCCCGGAGGTCGCCCCCGTGGCGCCGCTCCAGATCGTGACCTTGAACGGTTCGGCCGCCTTCACCCCGGCTCCGACGAGCAGAAACGCCCGGGATCCCTCCACCTTGATTTCAACGCCCTTCGGCAGCGCAGTCCCGGCAACCACCGTCGACCGTTCCCCCGACGTAAAGACCAGCGCCGGAAGCCCGGCTTGGAGGCCCACCTGGACCTGGGCGTCCGGCACCTCGGCCAGCTGGATGGTGAACGCGTCCTTCACGGTGTGGCGGCCGATCGCGGTCGCCCCCTGCTTCGGCGGACCGAGCCGGAAGGTCCGGGTGAAGGCCACGCCAGCAGGTCCGGCAAGGCTGCCCGGCCTCTCGTAGACCATCGTGCCGCGCACCGTGTAGCTCAGGATGGTGTCCATGCCGTCGACATAGAGTCCCTTCCAGTGGCCGACGGACTTGTCGATCGGGCCGAACGGCTCCTGCCGGGTGTCGGCGAATCCCTGGCCGGGGATCCCGACGCCCGGGCCGTTGCCGACCCCGAACTTCTGCTCACCGACCATCTGGGGATGCTGGCCATGGTTGCCGTCGAATACCACGCCCCGGGTGTTGATGAACCCACCGGTCCAACCCGCCGCCATGCGGAGGGTGTCGGAGTCGAAGAGCATCGTGGCGTCGTTGCCCACCCGGATCGCATAGCCCTTGAGGGCGACGTTGTTGGTGGGGAAGTCGGCGCCGATGCAGGCGGACTGGAACGGGAAGTCGTCCTGCAGCATCCGGAAGGCGGAGCCCTTTGGCTGGGCCGCGGAGGTCGACAGGACCAGGAACCCCGTGGCCACTGCGGCCGAGGCGAGAATTCGGAGAGGAGTCATCATGATGGGGATCATTGCATTCCCGACACGAATCTCAATCGGACCGCGTCGGTCTGGAGAGCGTAGCAAGACCGCCTCGCCCAAGGTCCAGCCGGGAAAGCGGGGAAGAGCAACGGTCCAGAGGACAGCCTCCCCGGAAATCGACAGGGACCGTCCCTCGCACCGGATGATGTGGACCCTTGCCTCCTTCCCCATGGGTCTGCCCCTCCGTCCCAGAACCCCGGTCCCGCCTGCGAGCCCCATCCCGGATCGGAGCGTCTGCGACACGGGCGGGTCGGAGATTCCCAGTCGCGGTGAACCGCCGACACGACCGGTCCCAAACCCTGGGGACAGACACCCAGAAAGCCGGTGTTTCAGCCCCGAAACATCGGTGGATCGCCACGGCATGCTCACTGCTGGAGGAACCCGATTGGATGGAACATCCAGGACACTGAAAGGAAAACGAACATGAACTCACTGATCACACGTCGCAGCTATCCCACCAGCCCGTTCGCGTCCCTGCTCAATCTCAGCCGGGACTTCGACCGGCTTCTCGAGACTCCATGGACCTCCCTGCCCCGGGACGGTTTCCAGGGCGAATTCCTCCCGGCCATGGAGCTGCATGAGGACAACGACACCTTCACCGTCAGCCTGGAGCTCCCAGGGGTCGACAAGAAGGACGTCAGCATCACCTTCCAGGACAATGTCCTCACCGTCTCCGGCGAGCGGAAGCAGGAACGGGAGGTGAAGGAAAACGAGGTCCTCCGCTCGGAACGCTTCTATGGTCGTTTCGAGCGCCAGATCGGCCTCGGCCAGCCGGTGATGGCCGACAAGGTCAAGGCCGCCTACAAGGATGGCGTCCTGCGCATCACCCTGCCGAAGGCCGCCGAGGCCAAGGCCAAGACCATCGACATCGCCACCAACTAGGATGTCGCCCCGGGCCCGGGGTGGAATTCTCGGGTGGGTGCGGAGCAATTCCAGGCCCCCATCGGCGTTGAGGCCGGTGGGGACTTTTTGCTGGTTTCACCCGTCACCCTCCCACCACGAGCTCCTTGAGAAGGGAATGGACGTCGAGAGATCCGAGGGAGTCCCTCCCGACGGATCGTGGGGAGATCAGCACCGGCCAGTCGTTCCGATCCTCGGGCCGTCGACCGTGTGACCCACGGACCAAGGTGGAGTCCAGCGGGATGACATCCATGAGCATCCGGAATCCCAGCTTCTTCTGGAGGAGGCGCCACGCGATCTTCAGGCGAACCGCAGGGACCTTCGGATCCAGAAAGAGCTCCACCGGATCATATCCGGGCTTGCGATGGATATCCACGCAGCGGGCAAAGTCCGGGGCCCGGGCGTCGTCCTGCCAGTAGTAGTAGGTGAACCAGGCGTCGGGATCCGACCACACCACCAGATCCCCCGCCCGCGGATGGGCGAGGCCATTCTGGACCTTCATGGGAAAGTCCCAGACCTCGGCGACACCCGGGATGGATTCGAGGAACTCCTGCACCTCCGGCACCAGCCGCCTCTCGTTGACATAGACGTGGGCAACCTGGTGGTCGGCCACGGCGAAGACCTTCGAGTTGCCGGGATCCAGAAGCTCCAGTCCGAGCTCCTCCTTGATCGTCAGCCATCCGCGGTCACGGAAGAGCCGGTTCAGGTGCACGGGCCGGGACACGTTCGTGATGCCGTATTCGCTGAGGAGGACCACCTGGACGCCCTGTTCGGAATAGTACTCCAGGAGATCTCCCACGATGGCGTCGATCGCCCGGAGATCAGCCACGACCTTCGGATGGGTGCCCCCGCCGTGGGTCGGACCCCACCGCTGAAGATTGTAGTCGAGGTGCGGCAGGTAGACGAGGCTCAGGGTCGGTCGGTGGAGGCGCTCGAGGATCTTGGCGGACTCGGCGATCCAGCGTGTGGCGGCATCCATCGGCCCCTGGGGGGAATCGACCCCCGCCGCCGGACCCCAGAACCCGGGGAACGGGAACTCCCCCAGCTCGGACTTCAGCGCGTCACGCACGGAATACGGCCACCCGTAGATGTCGAACACCTTCCGTCCATCCGCCGGGTACATCGGCCGCGGCGTCACCGACCAGTCGGCGGTGGAATACATGTTGTACCACCAGAAC
>CAZZKQ010000456.1:0-3156 GCA_964654875.1 uncultured Verrucomicrobiota bacterium
TTGTGGAGGGCTTGCCCGGGGAAGGGGCCTGTCCTGAGGCGCCGCCTCCGCGGAGCGTGGCGTCCTTGGTGGAATCGGCCCGGAGGGACAGGACCGCGAGCAGGAGAAGCGGCAGGAGGCGCATGACGGTGGAGGTTGGATGTGGTCTATTTGGTCGTGAAGGGTGAGCCGGTTAACGGCTCGGCAGCAAAGAATGAATTTGCCGGATGGAGAGAGGGACACTGGGTGTCTCCTTCCTGAAAGGGGGCCGATGCCTTTGGAAATCATCAACGCCCAATCCGGATACACCGGTTCATGAGGTGCGAAATGGCTGCGGTCCCAGGACGACGCCCACACTTGCCCCCCACCCCCACGGAGCGAGGGATTTGGTGGCGACCCGACTGACATTCTTCGCCCCAGAGGGCGAAAGACGACCCCGCCGGGAGGACAACTTGTAGGCCGCCCAATTGTTGAGGCGGGTCAGGTCATCGCGGTTCATTTGAACACGAGTCTTGTTGCTCACGGAATCCTGGGACTTTGAATCGCCCTGGGGCAGGGAGGATTCAACCCATAATCAAGCTGCGGTGGAGCAGCTGATCCAACACTGTGTCGCGGGTGTCGAATCGGACGGAGCGCTTTGAGCGGCGGGTGATGAACTCCACGCGCGGCGGGATCGATTCCTGGCGCAGGAGCTGGCCGGTCCTGGGGGATTGGAGCCAGCTACGGATCTCCTCTGAGTCATCGATCCCGGGGTGCTGGGCGGGTCGGCCAGACTCCTCGATCGCCTCAATGACGGCGGCTTCAAGCAGTTTGTCCCAGAGTTTCTCGAACAGGACATGGGACCCATAGACATCCGCTGAGCTGAGGACACCGTTGATTTCGAAGAGGCATCCGATGGCGTCTGGCTTGTCAGCCAGGATCCCTGTGAACTTTTCGCGGAAACCGTCGCGACGCATCTGGAGTGCCCGATGTTCCCGGGTGAGCGCATAGCTGGAGGGTGAAATCCTGTCGAAGATCTCTTCGCCGAGGCGGCACGCGAGCGTTTCCTGCGACTCGTTGATGAGACTCCATATCTCGGCCTGGTTGCGGCCCAGCTTGGCTGCCATCCGGAGCTTCCTGCCGGCGAGGTGGCTATCGGAGCTCGAGAACTGTCGGGCGTCCTCGCCAGCTCGCTGGTGCCAGCGGCCCCGTTCCACGCAAAAAGAGGGGATTGGAAATCTCCCTGAACGGGTGGGCAGGACGAGGTCGACACCCAAGGTGCGGTCCTGACGTCCTCCTTTCACCACGTCGCCGGCCTGGATGAAGAGGTCGTGGCTGTCAGAGAGATTCTCGACCTCAAGTCGACCGACCTCTCCGGTCTCATGGACGCGCACGGATCCCGTTTTCAGGGCTTCGGCGAGGGGTATGAACCGGCCGCCGTCGACCCGGTCGGGACCGTGAATCAGGTGCAGGGTCAGGTTCTGGTGGGTGAATGCTTTGGAAATGGAGTTCATAGAATGGATTCCAATCTCTTCAGGGAGACCTCGCCGGTTTTTATCGCCAACTCCTTGGCTCCTGGGATCGCCCGGAGATCCGGCTGATAAATCTCGGGCACCCTTCCCTTAGTTGTCTTGGATGCCTCGGCATCGAAGACCATGAACATGAAGAACCATACCAATAGCAACGCCAACACAGGATGGCTTATCCGTTCCTGCATCATCGGCCTCGTCCTTTCCGGGACTTCGGCCCTCGCTGAATCGTCCACGCTGGTGGTCCGATCCAGCCAGACCCCCACCAACATCGTCAGCCAGCTGCAGGCGTCACACGCGGCCATCGAGAAGGAGGTCGCCGCGATCGGAGCCGCCGTTCCGGCGGTTGAGGAGAGCCTTCAGAAGTACCAGGCCAATCCCGGGCAGGACACGGCCCTCGAGCTCCTGAAGCATGAGGCTGTCCTGGCCTCGGGGGCCTCGAAGGCCTGTCTGAAGGTGGCCGAGGAAACCACCCGTGCCGCCAAGGCGTGTGATGATCTTGCCAAGGAGGTCGGTCGCACGGTCGATGCCCTCCGTACGGCCCATCGTGGGGTGGAGACCACCCGGACGGGTCTTCGCAACGCCGGACAGCAGGGGCGCGAGGGCCTCGCTACCCTCCAGTCTCGGTTCCAGCAGCAGGGCGTCACAAATTCCTCCCAGCTGTCGCCGGAGATGACCCGCCAGGTCCGCAAGCTTCTGATCAAGACTGGGCAAGCAGAGCTCTCCGCCCGCATGGCGGGTGCCGAGGCGCGTCTGAGCACGGAGGTGGTGGAGCGGCTGGCAGCGGCTGCCAAGAACCTTCGTAACAAGAAGGCGGAGCTGGAGGCGATCACGGAGGCCTTCCAGGGCCACAGCCAGACGTTCCAGGCAGCCGCCAGTTCGGTGGAGAACATGTCGAACCTGATCTCCCTGAGTAGCCGGTACGAAACCGAGATCGTGGCAGTCAATGCCCTCGGGAAGACCATCGACGAGTTCGACAGGCTGCTGACGAAGACCCTCGGGGCATTTGCCGCCTTCGATGGTGGAGGCACGCTGGCTTCCCCATCGTCTTCTAACGATCCCGTCGCGGGCTCATTGGATGTGGTGGACCAGCTCCGTATCGCCCTCTCCGGCGTGACTCCCGACGCTCCTTGATCTTCTGAACATCAACATAACCAAAACATGAAGTACTACTACTACCTTCCGATTGCGATCCTCCTTATCTGTCCGGCCCATGGTTGGGATGACTACGCGGACGAACAGCCCCCCGATCCAGGCACCTCAGTAAGTCTGTCCGGTGGCTTTGGCGGTCGCGTCGCCTTCGACGTCGAAGGCGGGCTCAAGGCCGCAGTCGACGCGGGCATGACCAAGACCAACTCGATTACTCCGGTCGATGTGGTCGGCACCTCGCGTCTGATCCGGGAAATCACCGCCGCCACGACGCAGGGATACGACCGGGACCAGCACGCCTCAAAGCTGGCCACGGAGATCCACGAGCTGATCGCGGGGCTTAAGCTCCAGCCTGTGAAGGAACAGACCTCGTCGACGAGTCCGTCGATTGCGGTCCTGGAGAATGCCGCTCCCAAGGCGTCCTCGGCATCCGTGGCCACGTCCAAGGTCACCCCCCCCGCGATCTCTGTCGCGGCACCTGCAGCTGCACCTGCAACGCCCAAGGGCCATGCCCGTGCGA
>CAZZKQ010000457.1:0-3151 GCA_964654875.1 uncultured Verrucomicrobiota bacterium
CTCGTGGCGGTCGATCACCCCTCCGGCACCGAGGTGCACTCCACGAGCAAGCTCGTTCCCGGTCGTCCCTTCCCCCGGCACGGTCTGATCCAACTGGGTCGACCGCTCCCCTTGCTGAAGGCGGACCTCGAAGGTTCCGGCGAACGACGGGACGTGACCGCAGCGCTGCAGACGGTCGACGGTGCCAAGGTGTCCCCGGTCCGCCTCCGCGGGACCCACTACCGCGGCCTCGCCGAACCCTATTCCGTGGCACTCGATTTCGGACCTCTGCCGTCGAAGGGTCCCCTGGTGCTGGCCCTGAATGGCTGGCTCCGCTTCGGCGGGGGCATGGCCAACATCGCCGGCTCCCACAATCCGGAGTTTCCCTTCCCGTTCCCGACCCTCGAGGTGGAGACCGCCTCGGGCTGGTCTCCTGTCGGGGTCACCGTGGGAGCCCCCGCAGGCAAGACCAAGACGATCGTTGCCGACCTCACCGGCAAGCTTCCCGAGGGCGCACGTCGACTCCGGCTCACACAGGCCTTCGAAATCCACTGGGATCGCATCGCCCTCTTCACCGAGTCCACCCCGGTGACACCCCAGGAGCTGCCCATGACCTCGGCAGACCTCGCGTGGCGCGGCTATAGCCGGTTCGCCAACCTGCCGTGGTCCGAACCCCTCACCCCGGTCTTCAACGAGGTGCAGTCGGCCCCGCCCTGGCACATCACTCCGTCCGGATGGGCCACGCGCTATGGCGCGGTCAACGAACTGGTCGGTCCCGCGGACGAGGGACTGGCGATCATCGCCGGAGGGGATGCGCTGCGCCTCGAGTTCATGAATTCCCTGAAGGCTCCGACCGAAGGCCTGCAGCGTGACTACTTCCTGTTCACAATCGGCTGGGACAAGGACGCCGACTACCACGTCGCCGCCGGGACCACGATCGAACCACTCCCCTGGCGCGGGATGGATGACCAACGCCACGGGTCCGAAGTCCGCCCCGAGTTCCCCAGCGACGCCCTGCACCAGCGATTCAACACCCGCTGGGTCGGACCAAGAACCTACTCCCGGAAACACTGACCCCGACGGGGCGGAAGGACGGCACCACAGCCAGGGGGAGACTCACGGTTTCCACGCCCAGGATTCATCATAGAACCCTGCGGCCGTGATGCCTCCGGGCGTCCGGGCATTGGGGGCCTGTCCCAGGTCGATGATCGCCCAGTCCGGCAGCTTTGGGGTCTGACGCGCATTGTTGAGCAGATCGTACTCGCGGAAGGTGAAGCCGCTGTTCACCACCACATAACGGTCCGGGCGGAGCGGATTCGGTCGGACGAGGATCGGGGCGAACCGATCCACCGGATATCCCGCAGCCGGTGTGTGGACCCCGGTGGCATCCCAGCGGATGCCGCCCAGGTTTGCGGCCATCTGACCGAGGACCTTGTTGCTCTGCGGATCCCCCCAGAGCACCAGATGATGCTGGGCCATATCGGACTCCGTCACCGCCGTGTCGTCCTTGATCCGGACCTCGCCGCGGTACTGCCGACGCCACTGTTCGATGGCCCGGTTGAGCTCCCGGTCCACCCACGCTCCCACCACGGGATTGAGGGGTTGGCCCGTTGGACGCACGAACAGGAACGAGTCCATGAAGGCGTCGTCCACCGGACCCTGCAGTCCGTGACGTTTCCGGAGGCCGGTGGAGGACACTGAACCGAGCACCCAGCGCCCGCCTTCGCGCCGAACCGAAGCGGTCCACGACCGGTCGGACTGCGGTCGACTCGCCTCGAGGGTCTCTCCTCCGACCTCGATCACCACGTTGCGGAGGGGGTCGAACGGGGATTGACCCGCCTCGAGGTTCAGGGTGAGGGCGGTCACATTGCGGGTCTCGAGTCGGACCGAACCGCGGTTGGGATCCAGCCGGGCCTCCACCCGGGCCTGATCCCAATGCTGGCCAAGGGCCTCCACCGTCACCCAGGCCATGCGGTTGTACCGGAGGGTCACCGTTTCGAATCGGACCACCCGGGGCACCGGATCCCGTCCCGCCGCGGCAATGGCGTCGATACGCCGGTTCAGCTCCGCCTTCGTCTTCGGCTCGTACCGATGACCTGTCCCCGGACCGACCAGATGGGTCAGGACCAGCCCCTCGGCGGCCATGGCCTTCTCCATCGCCTGCGCGGCCTGGATCTGTCGGTCGTCCGCTCCGCTGTAGGCCACAAGCGGTACCATCGACACGTTCAGAGGGACTGCCGTCGCGTCGTACAACCCCCAGAGCTTTCGCTCCCAGGAGGCAGGATTGAGGGATTCATTCTGGAACACCCGGAGGAACTCCTCCGTCTCGCTGAACCCAGCCCCGGGGGCGGCGGCCGCCCAGTCGGACGCGAAGTGGGTGGCGATGTGCCAGCACGAAGCCCCGCCCAGGGAAAAGCCGCGGACCACGATCCGGTTCGAGTCGATGGGATAGTTCGCTCGCACCTGGCCCAGCCCCTCCCAGAAATCGGTCTCACCGGCGAACCGCGATCCGTTGCAGTACCTGCCGTATGGATGGAGCACAAAGGCGTCACGAGGGGCGAATTCCCCAGTGTTCCGCATCCGATCTCCCACGAAGGCCAGCTCGCTCAGCTGTTCGCCGCGGCCGTGGAACCAGACGTCCAAACGATGTTGGATCCCTCCCGACGGACGGAACGACTCCGGCACCACCAGTCCATAGGGCTGGATCGAACCATCCACTTTGGAGACATATCCCCGGACCACCGGACCACGGGCCTCGGTCCAGTAGGGTTTGTCTTCCCGCAACGCCCCCAGACGTCGGAAACCCTCCTGCAACGCCATGCGGGCCGTTTCCACCTCATTGGTCTTATGGAACTCATCGAACCGGAGCGCCCAGTCGACCGCCTTGTGGAAGATCTGGATGTCGGGCAGCAGGACCAGTCGGCTGGGACGGTTGGTGGAGGCCACCCGAAGCGCCTCAATCTCCACACCCAGCCGCCCCACCTCGGCCGTCAACTCCCGACGGCTCTCCTCTGGAATGGCGATGCCGGGGGGCGGGATGCGGCGGACCTGGTCGATCCGGTTGTCCGCAGGACCATCGGCACGGGTGAGGATCAACGCCAGGGACAGGGCGACGAGGACTCGGGCGAGGGGATGCATGGACCGAGAAAACCAGACCCGTAGCGCGGGGACC
>CAZZKQ010000458.1:0-3148 GCA_964654875.1 uncultured Verrucomicrobiota bacterium
AGCGCCCCGGCGGTTGTGACCTTCCAGCCCGACATCCATGTCCTCGCCGATGGGGTGCCGGCTCGGGACATCTTCCGCACCCTCAACCCAGTGTCGATCGAGCTGCAGTATGCCGACCCCGACTGGCTCCTGTACTACACGCTCGATGGGTCCACACCGGACTTCCTGTCGCGTCCGTATGCCGCGCCGTTCCAGATCAGTTCGGCGGTCGATCTCCGCGTGATCGCCTATTCGCCCGACTTCTCGGAGTCGTATCTGGGCCGACCGTTGGCGATCCGGTTTCTCCAGCCGCAGGCGATCGACTGGGGCACGCTGCCGCCACTGCGCTTTGGCGATGGTGCGCCTCTGACGGTCACGTCCAGCAGCGGATTGCCCGTGGTCGTGAGTGTCGTGTCGGGCCCGGCCGAGTGGACCGGAACCCAGCTGCGGGCGACCGGGGCGGGCGAGGTCGTGCTGCGGGCCGTCCAGGCGGGGTCGGAGGTCTTCGCGCCGGTGAGCGCGGAGCGGACGGTGTCGATTGGACGCGCGGTGCAGACGCTGGCCTGGCCCGGGTTGCCGGATCGGAAGTTCGGCGACGCCGCCTTCGGAGTGACGGTCACGTCCAGCAGCGGCCTGCCGGTCGCGGTGTCGGTGGCCTCGGGCAAGGCCAGCATGACTGCCGGACAGGTCACGTTGACCGGGGCCGGCACGGTGCGGTTGAGCGCGGTCCAGGCCGGGGATGGTAACCGGGAACCGGTGACGGAGGAGCGGACCTTCACCGTCGCCAAGGCGGACCAGACGCTCACTTTCCCGACGATTCCCTCGCGGGCCTATAGTCCGGATCCCTTCACCCCGACCGCGGTCAGCTCCAGCAAGCTGCCGGTGGTGTTCGAGGTGCTGAGTGGTCCGCTGGAGAAGACGGCCAACGGACTGCGTGCCACCGGTGTGGGTTCGGCGATTGTCCGGGCCACCCAGCCGGGGAACGACGACTACGAACCCGCGTTGCCGGTGGATCGGACCCTGACCCTCACGCAGGCGACCCAGACGTTGACCTTCACGTCGGTGGGGCCGAAGACCTTTGGCGATGCCCCGGTGACGCTTCAGGCGACCAGCAGCGCGGGATTGCCGGTCGCCTTCCGAGTCAATTCCGGTCCCGGCACGGTGTCCGACACCGTGCTGACCCTCACGGGTGCGGGTACGGTGGTGGTGCAGGCGACGCAGGCCGGGACGGCGAACTACGCCGCGGCGGCGGCGGTGCAGTCGGTAACCGTGGCCAAAGCGACGCAGTCCCTGACGTTCAACTCCATCGCCAACCAGGGCTACAGCACCAATCCCATCGCGTTGGTGGCCACGACGACGAGTCCCCTGGCAGTGTCGTTCCGGGTGGTGGGTGGTCCGGCGACGGTCAGTGGGGCCACCTTGAAGCTCACCGGCACAGGCACGATCACGGTGGCGGCGGATCAGTCGGGGGATGCCAACTGGCTCGCGGCGACGAGTCGCACGAACACATTCACGGTGTCGCGTGGGGATCAGACCCTGACCTTTGCGCCCATTGGGGACCAAGTGCTGGGCAGCAGCCCCGTGACCCTGCGGGCCACCAGCAGCGCCGGATTGCCGGTGGTGTTCGTGGTGCTGAGTGGACCGGCCACGGTACAGGACGATCGCCTGACCCTGATCAACGAAGGCACGGTGGTGGTCCGTGCCCGTCAACCCGGCAGCCCGCTGTACAATCCGGTTCAGACCGACCAGACCTTCCAGATCAAGAAGCTGACCACGCTGACCCTGACTGGATTGACTGGTGGTTCGATCCGCGTGGAGCCAATCAAGGAGCGGTATGAGCCGTCGGACTCGGTGACGGTGCAGGCGACCGCGGCGGAGGGGTTTGAGTTCACGGGATGGACGGGGGACCTCTCCGGCTCGGTGAATCCGACGACGCTGGTGATGAGCGCGAATCGGACCATCGGCGCGGCGTTCAAGGATGTGGCGGCACCGGTGCTGGCGTGGGATCTGCCGGTGGCGGGAACCACGGGCAATGAGCGGGTGGTGCTGGTGGGACGCGTGACCGACAACGTCGTGGGCGTGACGGCGACGTGGCGTCGGGACGGTGGAGCGCCGCAGGCGTTGCCGCTGGCGTCGGATGGCACGTTCCGGGTGGAGGGGCTGAAGCTGGCGGTGGGGGACAATACCTTCGCAGTGAGTGCGAAGGATGCGGCCGGCAACACGGCGACCCTGGAGCGGATCGTGACCTGGGTGCCGGAGCGGGTGCTGCGCGTCGTGACCGCATCCGAGGTGCAGGAGGGGCAGCGACTGGTGTTCCCGGTGGAGCTCAGCGCGGATGCGGCCAACGTGGCGGGGTTGAACTTCCGCCTGACCTACAACCCGGTGTTGCTGACCGATCCGCAGGTGGAATGGGGGGCCTTGGTGGGGCAGAGCGTGAACAATCTGAACCTGTCGACCGCGGGCGAGGTCACGGGATCCTTTGCCTTGGCCGGGGTGGGATTGCCGACGGGGACCAATCGCGTGGCGACGATCAGCTTCCGGGCGCGGAGCGTGTCGGGTCCGACCAATGCCGTTTTGACACCGATGATCGTCAGCATTGGGTCACCGAGTGGCGCGGCATTGATCACGGGCAACGCGGCGGTGTCGGGCGAGGGTCGTGTGCTGCCTCGGAAGATCCGGGGCGACAACAACGCGAACCAACGGATCGACGTGGGCGACGCGGTGGTGATCAGCCGGTTGCAGGTGGGTCTGGAGGAGGTGCGTCCGTGGGATGTGCCGCTGAACGATCTGAACGACAACCAGCTCCTGGACAACGGGGACATCATCAAGGCGCTGCGGTATGTGGTGGGGTTGGATGCGCAGCCGAAGGCGATGCCGCGGAGCGGGGAGGGGAGTGAGCCTGGGGTGAGGTGGGCGCTTTCGCGCCCAGTTCCGCAGAGTACTGCAGCACCCACCGGGGCCAGCCCGAGCGAGGCCGTTCTGAACCCTCAGCTCTCAGCTCTCCACTCTCAGCCCGCCCGATCCCTCCGACTCGCGGGTTCCAACACCAACGACGTGGCCACCCTCGAGTTCCCCGACGGACCGGTGGCTCAGGTCGGCAAGCCGTATCGGGTCGTGGTGAAACTGACCCGTGCCGGGGCGGCGATCGCAGGACTCAGCTTCACGGTGA
>CAZZKQ010000459.1:0-3146 GCA_964654875.1 uncultured Verrucomicrobiota bacterium
TGAGCGCCGGAACCTTGGGTCGGATCGGAGCGATGAGTGGGGAGTCGACCGTGCCACCGTCCTTGAGCCCGAACAGGTCCACCCGGATGCAGTCCTTCAGGTATTCCTGGTGGATCTTCACGATGTCGGGCTCGTTGCGCCAATGGGCCATCCCGGTGTTGGCCGCGGGGAAGAGATGGTCGTGGACGGTCAGGAAGTCGTTGGTGCCATTCTTCTGCGCGCCGAACTCGTCGGACTTCAACAACGGCATGTGGCACTCGGCGCAGTTCAGCCTGGCCTTGTCGGGATAGTAGAAGCTCCGGGCGTTCACCCCGGACACTCCGCTGAGGAGGTAGGTGTCGTAGTGGTTCTGGCCACGCAGGAACTCCTTGTAGTGGTTGACCTCGTAGGGGAGGCCGACCTTGTGACAGGTGGAGCAGAACTCGGCCGTCTTGTGCAGGGGCTTGA
Source organism: uncultured Verrucomicrobiota bacterium (assembly GCA_964654875.1). Classification (GTDB taxonomy): domain Bacteria; phylum Verrucomicrobiota; class Verrucomicrobiia; order Limisphaerales; family UBA9464; genus UBA9464. The sequence goes on from CAZZKQ010000459.1 coordinate 448, forward strand.
GGAACGTCTTCTTGTGGAACTCGGGCTTCGCCTTCACCAGCTGCAGGTTGATGTAATAGGCCAGCGAGTTGGTCGGGGCGAACGCGAAGGGGTAGTGGACGGGTTCCTCGATGGTGTAGTTGCCGTTGCCGATCATGCCGTGTTCGGCGCCCTCGAGGGACGTGATCGCATGGCAGACGGTGCAGGAGATCCCGGCCTGGGAGGTCGGGTGCTTCTGCATGTCGAACGCGGGGTCGTCGAACGCCCCCGAGAAGAAGGGGACGGGATCGTGGCAGCCCGCGCACCACCGGGACGCCTGGACGCTGCCGTCGCGCTTCAGGCTGACCTCCCGGGTCTCCTTCACGGAGAAGAGATAGAACGGGTTGTTGAAGGAGCTGAAGCGATGCGCCGAGTGGAACCAGCCCTTGTAGACGTCGGGATGACACTCGAGGCAATACGCGTTGTTCATCAGCGCCTTGGCCGGGATGAAGTTGCCGTTGGCGGTCCGGGCAGCGGAGGGGTGGAAGTATTTCGTGCCTTCCTTGGGGGCCTTGGCGGTCCAGACGCGGGGATCGTGGCGATGCAGCAGCACCATGGCGCCCGAGACCGCGACGATCGCCATGGCCCAGGCCAATCCGACCTTCCACTGGATCCGCGGTCCCGACAGACGATGCAGGATGTAGAGCCAGATCGACGCGAAGGGGGTGATGAAGTGGGCCCAGTAGAGGATCCGGCGGGCGGCAGGATCCCGGATCTCAAGCCCAGACACACGCATGAGCAGGAGTCCGGTGACGAGGAGGACGACGGAGACCGTGAAGAGCGCATAGCCGACCGCGACCGCCTTGCGATTCGGGCGGTTCCAGGAGTTCCTCATGTGCCCGATGCCGAACACGATGAAGGGAATGAGGATCAGGAGCCCCAGGACGAGGTGTCCGAGGAACATCAGCTGGTAGAAGTAGTTCTCGTAGGAGACCCCCTGGTCGCGGTCCAACCAGTTGAGGAAGGTGACGGAGGACAGGTAGACGGAGTTGGCCCCGAGCAGTCCGAAGAGTCCGAGGATGACGTAGAGCAGGATCCGGAGGCGGGGCCCTATGGCCCGCACATAGCGGCGGCGACCGGGCGTCCCGGAAGGGGTCGACGGGGCGGGGGCGTCACTCATGGTGGTCCTGGAGTTTTCGGGGCGGATTTCTGCTGTCAGGGTGGCTATTGAACCCACCTTTTTGACATTCGTATTCTCGGCCGATCTCCTCCGGGTGCCAACCGGCCAGGGGTGAGTTGCTGGAATTCCGGGGCGAGACGGGGTGGAAAACGCACACAGGGACACCCCTTGGCAGCGGGGAGGTTCCCGAACCAGACTCCCCATGTGAGCCCAACGGACTTCGACACGGTGGTGGTGGGAGGCGGCAGCGCCGGCTATGCCGCGGCACGGACCCTCGTCGCGGGCGGACATCGCATCGCGGTGGTGGATGGCGGACCCGAGGTCGGCGGCCTGTGTATCCTGCGCGGCTGCATGCCCACCAAGGCCCTCCTGCATGCCGCGGAGCTTCGACACGCCATCGCCGCCGGACGCACCTGGGGTATCGAGGCCGGTCCGGTGACCGTCGATCTTGAATGTCTCATGGCCCGGAAGGACGAGCTCATCCGCGACTTCGCCGGCTATCGACGCCAGCAGCTCGAAAAAGGGAAGTGGGAATTCATCCGATCCAAGGCCCGATTCGTGGATCCCCACCACCTGGAACTCGAGTCGGGTCGACGTCTCCGGACCCGTCATGTCGTGCTCGCCACGGGCTCCGAGCTCGCCCCACCGCCGGTTCCCGGTCTCGAGGCGATCGGGTATCTGACCAGTGACTCGGCCCTCCACCTCCGCCAACTGCCCGCTTCGGTGATCGTGCTGGGCGCGGGGGCCGTGGCCCTGGAGTTCGCCCAGTTCTTTGCCCGGCTGGGAGCCTCGGTGACGATCGTCCAGCGCGGGCCTCAGCTCCTCCGGGAATGCGACCCGGACGTCGCCCACGAGCTTGAAGGGGCGTTTATGGACGAGGGGATCTCGGTGATCACCGGTGCGACGCTCCAACGCGCCGAGGCGGTCGGTTCCCGGAAGCGTCTCTGGATCGAACGCGCGGGTTCGATGCAGTCGATCGAGGCCGACGCCATCTTCCACGGTCTAGGACGCAGGGCGGCGGTGTCGACCCTCGGGCTTGAGGCAGCGGGCGTGGCGTTGAACCGGTCTGGAAAGATCCAGATCGATCGCCAGCAGCGGACAACCGCCTCCCACATCTTTGCCGCGGGCGATTGTTGTGGCCCGAAGGACATCGTCCATCTGGCCATCCAGCAGGGGGAGATCGCGGCGAAGAACATCCTGGGGCAGTCGGTGTCGCGGGACGACCGCCTGACGCTGTCGGTCGTGTTTACCGATCCAGCGGTGGCGGTGGTGGGGCACACGGAGCGGTCCGCAAAGGAGGCCGGTCTCGAGGTCCGTGTGGCGGCGTATCCCTTCAATGATCACGGGAAGTCGATGATCCTGGGGTGCCGTCGGGGCTTCGTGAAGCTGCTGTCCGACCCTACGACAGGCGAGATCGTGGGCGGTGCCTGTGTGGGCCCGCAGGCGGGCGAGCTGATCCACGAGATCGTGGTGGCTATGGACCGTCGCATGACCGCCGCCCAGCTGGCCGCGGTCCCGCACTACCATCCCACCCTCGCCGAGATCTGGACCTACCCGGCCG
>CAZZKQ010000460.1:0-3138 GCA_964654875.1 uncultured Verrucomicrobiota bacterium
CTACGGCGGCTTCGTCCTGGGATCGAACACGTTCCGGGAACGGGTGGTGGTGCAGGGACGCTGTTTCCAGGGCAATACGCCGCCTCCATTGCCCTGGGTGGCCGGGGCTTGTGCCGCCCTCCGGTTGGTCCAGGAACGTGGGGAAGGGTGGCGAAGGACCCTGGCCACACGGATCCAGAAGGTTCGTGCGGTCTTCCCAGAATCGGATCCCCGACGGCATGCCATCGGGCCTTCCTTCATCCTCGTGCCCCGGGATCCGCGGGCCACCCGTCGCATCGGGCGCCGGCTTCAGGCCGCGGGAATCCACCCGTCGTGGATCCGCTATTCCCAGGGCCCGGCCGACCGGTTCTTCCGGTTTGCGGTGTCCTCCGCCCACACCGCGGAGGAGGTGTCGCGTCTCGGAGAGGTGGTCGAGGAGTGTCTACCGTGGTGTCGGGGGGACTGAGGAGGGGGAGACGTGGCGGCCCTCAGCGGGCGTGGTTTCTCTTGGTCGATGCGCCCGGCATTGCTACCACTCCCGGCAATGTCCAACCCAAGCATCGGTTTTCTGGGGGCCGGCAAGATGGCGACGGCCCTGGCCCAGGGGTTCCTCAAAGCCGGACTGGTCGACGCCCCCCGGCTCTTCGCGAGCGATGTCGTCCCGGCGGCCGCCCTGTCCTTCTCCAACGCGACGGGTGGGCGCTCGCTCCCGAACAACCGTGAGGTCGCCGCCGCCGCCGACGTCCTGGTCGTGGCCGTGAAGCCGGACCAGGTGGCCGGGGTGCTCCACGACATCCGCGACGTGCTGGATGCCCAGCGGCATCGGATCCTGTCCATCGCGGCCGGGGTCTCGATCGCCTCCCTGGAGTCGGCCGCCCCGGGCCAGCGGGTGATCCGGGTCATGCCGAACACGCCCGCGCTCGTCGGGGCCTCGGCCTCGGCCTATGCGCTGGGTTCGGTGGCGACGGCCGAGGACGGGGCGCTGGCGCAGCGTCTCTTGGGCAGCGTCGGCCTCGCCCTCAAGGTGAAGGAGCGCCTGCTGGATGCCGTGACCGGGCTCAGCGGAAGCGGTCCCGCCTATGGATTCCTGATGATCGAGGCCCTTGCCGATGGCGGCGTCGCGGCGGGCCTCCCGCGCGACATCGCCCAGCGGTTGGCGGCCCAGACGCTGCTGGGTGCAGCACGTCTGGTCCTGGAGACCGGTCAACACCCCGGCGCCCTCAAGGATGCCGTCTGCAGTCCCGGAGGAACCACCATCGAAGGCATCCATGAGCTGGAGAAGGGAGGCGTGCGCGCGGCCCTGATCGCCGCCGTCCGCTCCGCCGCCGACAAGTCGCGTCGACTCGGCCAATCCTGAAGCCGATGCAGTTCCCACCCCCATCCGAACGGCAGGCCCGGATCATCTGGACCTCCCTGACGACCTTTGCACTGGCGCTGGGGTTGGCCCTGCTGGGCGCCGTCCTCTGGGGACTCGGGATCGTGGTGCAGCACCTGTCGCCAGTCCTGTGGCCGTTCGCCGTCGGGGTGGTCCTCGCCTACCTGCTGTCCCCCGTGGTCAACTGGCTCGAACAGCGGGGACTCCCCCGGATGCGCGCCCTCGTCCTGGTCTTCGCCGGTTCGGGTCTGATCCTTCTGGGCGCGTTGGGGAGCCTTGTCCCTCGGGCCGTCGTCGAGGCCCGCGACCTCGCCAGCCAGCTCCCGGTCCTCGTGGTCCAGCTTCAGCATCGGGTCCAGGCCTGGCTCGAGTCTCCGCCCGCCTCCCTCCGATCCCTTCTTCCCAAGGAGATCCTGGAACGTCTTCCACAAAACGAGGGTTCATCGGTCACCAACCGCGTCGGCGCCGGAGCCGCCCCGCCGCAGGAGGCGGAGGTGACCCCGACCAATGGGGCCCCGGCGCTGTCTGCATGGATCGCCAAGGAGTCCGGACCGGGCACGGAACCTCCGTGGTGGGTGAAGGCGCTCGATCCCAACTCGCTGAAGTCCGTCGGGACCTGGGTGGCTGCGGTGACGCCCGACATCCTCCGGTGGGGTCTCGGACAGGTCGGACGCCTCGCCTCCTTCGCAGGGATCCTGGCCGGGTTGTCCCTCATCCCGGTCTACGCCTTCTTCCTCCTGCTGGAGGAGCGTCGGATCGCCCGGACCTGGACCGACTATCTCCCGGTGGCGGATGCCGATTTCAAACGCGAGGCGATCTTCGTGCTGCGGAGCATCAACGACGCCCTCATCGTGTTCTTCCGGGGCCAGGTGCTCGTGGCCCTTTGCGACGGCATCCTCTATGCCCTCGGATTCCTGCTGATCGGACTCCCCTATGCCCTGCTGATCGGGCTGATGGCCTGTGTGGTGACGATCATTCCATTCCTCGGTGCGGCACTCACCTGTGGGACCGCCCTGATCATCGCGGTGGTCCAGTTCGGGGATTGGCAGCATCCAGCCCTTGTCGTCGCGGTGTTCTGCGTCGTCCAGTTCATCGAGGGCTTCGTGCTCCAGCCGAAGATCATCGGGGACCGCGTCGGACTGCATCCGGTGATGATCATCATCGCGCTGATGGTGGGGACCACCCTGCTGGGTGGAATCCTTGGCGGCATCCTCGCGATCCCGCTCACCGCCGCGCTGCGGGTGCTCATGGCCCACTACGTGTGGCGGGTCGATCCGGGCACCGAGGCAGGATTCCGGTCCACGGAGCCCGCCGCGCCGCGGGATTGATTCCGCCGGGGGCTGTCGCCAGCGTGGACCCATGTCGACCACGCCCGGGCAGATGGCCCGCCTCATCGATCACACCCTGCTGCGTCCGGATGCCGTCCTGGAGGACTTCCAACGGCTCTGTGCCGAGGCGGTGAAGCATGGGTTCCACTCGGTCTGTGTCCCGGGTTCACGCGTGGTCCAGGCGGTCCACCTCCTCGACGGCAGCGACGTGAAGGTCGCCGCGGTCGTCGGGTTTCCGCTCGGGTCCACCGATGGGGATGCCAAACGCTATGAGACCGAGACCGTCATCGATCTCGGTGCCCAGGAGATCGATCTGGTCCTCAACATCGGCCGACTCAAGGATGGAGACGATCGGTATGTCCTCAGGGAACTCCGGGACGTCGTGGAGGCTGCGGAGTCGATTCCGGTGAAGGTGATCCTGGAATGCTGCCTGTTGACGGAGGATGAGAAACGGCG
>CAZZKQ010000461.1:0-3126 GCA_964654875.1 uncultured Verrucomicrobiota bacterium
GTCCGGTGCCACCCCGACCGGATGGGCCTCGGCTCCGGGCACCTCGCAGCCCCAGCAGCTGGCGGTGTCGCCTGAGGGCGAACTCTGGCTTGCCGCCGCGACCGGACTCTTCCGTCGGGCGGCGGCGGGTTGGGAGCCGTTCCGGGCCGCGGATTCCCTCGGACGGATCTGGGGGGCGGATGCGGTGGCTGGGGCGACCTTCGACAAGGCGGGGCGGCTCTGGATCGCCACCCGCGCTGGCGCGGCGGCCCTGCAGGGCGACCGATGGATCACCTTCGAGGGACACGACGGACTTCCTTGGAATGACTTCACCGGGATCACCCCCGGTGCCGAGGGGATCCTGTGGTTCGGCACCCGTCTTGGGGTGATCCGATACGATTCGAATGGCTGGCATTATCGGCAGGGTCCGACCTGGCTGCCGTCCGATGAGGTGACCCAGATCGCGGTCAACGTCCACGGCGCGGCCTGGTTCGCGACGCCATCCGGAGTCGGTGCGATCGAACGCAAGTTCATCACGCTGTCGGAGAAGGCGGCGCTCTATGAGGCCGAGATCGACCGCCACATCCGGCGCACCGCCTACGGCTACGTCGCGGAGGCTCCGCTGAAGGTGGCGGGGGATCGGTCGACGGCCTCGCCGGTGGACAGCGACAACGACGGTCTTTGGACGGCGATGTACGGCGCCGGGGAGTGTTTTGCCTGGGGAGCCCTGGGGGATCCGGCGGCGAAGAAGCGGGCCCGGAAAGCCTTCGAGGCGCTCCGGTTCCTCCAGACCGTGACCCAGGGCGGCACCCCGTCGCCGCCGCCCGGCTTCGTCGCCCGGACGGTCCTGCCGATCGAGTCCCCGGATCCGAACCGGGGGCGTCGGGAAGCCGACGAACAGATCCGGCAGTGGCAGGATTCCCTGTGGAAGGTGTACGAGCCCCGCTGGCCCAAGAGCGCCGACGGGCGGTGGTACTGGAAGAGCGACACCAGCAGCGACGAGCTGGATGGACACTATTTCTTCTATGCGCAGTACCATGAGCTCTGCGCCGAGACGCCGGAGGAGAAGGCCGAGGTGGCGGCCGTGGTGAAGGCCCTGACCGACCATCTGGTGACGCACCAGTTCGCGCTGGTGGATGTCGACGGCACCCCAACCCGATGGGCCGTGTTCGGTCCGGACGCCCTCAACCGGGATCCGCGCTGGTGGGTGGAGCGGGGGTTGAACTCCCTCAGCCTCCTGAGCTATCTGGCCGTCGCGGAAAAGGTCACCGGGGACGCCAGATATGGGAAGATCTCCCGCGAGCTCATCGACCTGCAGGGGTATGCGCAGAACGCGATGTTCCCGAAGGTCGAGGCCGGGATCGGATCGGGGAACCAGTCGGACGACGAGATGGCGGTGATGGCCTTCTACAACCTCCTGCGTCACTCGAAGGACGAGGGCCTGAAGTCGATGATCCGTCTGTCCTGGCAGCGGTTCTGGCTTCTGGAGCAGCCGGAGATGAATCCGTTCTTCAACTTCGCCTATGCGGCGGTGAATCAGGGACAGACGGCGACGAACCAGTGGGGCCGCATCGACCTCTCCCCGGGACCGGGTTGGCTGGAGGATTCGGCGGCGACCCTGCGCGGGTTCCCCCTCGACCGCGTCCTGTGGCCCGCCAAGAACAGCCATCGCCTCGACGTCGTGCGCCTGCCGCGTCAGAACAGCATCAATGTGGTCACCCCCGACACCCGACCTCGAGGCTGGCGGGTGAACCAGAAGGTGCTGCCGGTCGAGAACCGGTCGTTCACCCATTGGAACACCGATCCCTGGACGCTGGACTACGGAGGGGACGGCCGCGAATTGGGTGCCGGGACGGTCTTCCTGCTGCCCTACTACATGGGTCTCTACCACGGCTACATCCTGCGTCGCTGATCGACGGCTCCGAGGTGCCCGGCACCGGGTCCTCGGCCGTGGCCGGGTTGCATCGGATCGGAACCGGAACCGGAGGCGGATCAGCGGGTGAGGAAGTAGTTCCGCTGCTTCTCGGAGATCGGCAGGCCGAGTCGTTCCATCACCGCCATCATGTCCTCCCAGACCCGCCGTTTCTCGGAGGGGGCCTGGTTGCGGAGCAGGTAGGCCGGGTGGTAGGTGGGCATCAGCGGGATCCCACGGTAGGTCTGCCAGGTGCCACGGAGACGCGTGATCCCGACGGTCTTGCCGAGGAGTCCCTCCACGGCGGTGGCACCGAGGGCGACGAGGACCTCCGGCTGGACGAGGTTGATCTGCTCCTCCAGCCACGGGAGGCAGGTGCCCATCTCCTCGGGGGTCGGCTTGCGGTTGCCGGCGGTCTGATCCGGGGTGTCCGGCCGACACTTGAGGATGTTGGCGATCAGGACGTCCGACCGCTGGAATCCCATGGCACCCAGGATGCGGGTCAGGAGTTCCCCCGCCTTGCCGACGAAGGGTTCGCCCTGGACGTCCTCGTCGGCCCCAGGCGCCTCGCCGATCAGCATCAGCCGTGCGTCAGGCGTGCCTACGCCGAACACCACCGACTTGCGCGAGGCGACGAGGTGGGGACAGCGGGTGCAGGCCAGGATGCGGCGTCGGAGATCCTCCCAGGCCGCCGCCTTTGCCACGGGGTCGAGCTTTGGAGGAAGGGGGGGCTGGGAAACGCTCGACCGGCCTGGAGGCGTCGGGGCACCGGAGACGGCGCCCCATCGGGCCATCACGTTGGATGGGATCGGCTTCGGAGCGATCTCCGCCGAGGCCATGGCGGGACGCTGGGGAGCGAGGAGCGTTCCGGAGCCGGCCGGGGTGGCAGCCAACGTGCCCCTTGTTGGCGTTGGCGTTGTCCGTTGGGAGAGGCTGGCGAGGAGGTCCCGGTCCACCGCGACGTGCTGTGTGCCGCGGGCCTGGAGGTCCTCCAGGTGCGCGATCACCGAGTCCAGCAGGTTCCCGTACTCCATCTGCCGTTCAGACTGCGGAGGTGGGGTCCAAATGTCCACGCCATCGTCCGGGCCAGCACGGGAGCACACCCGGAAGTGTCCCCAGACCCATCAGGGTGCCGCTCGGATCCAGGCCGGATCGATCACGGTGTGACGGATCGATTTCCCGGCCGGCAGGTGGACACTGTAGGTCGCATGGAGCTTCCCATCGCGGGTCTGGAT
>CAZZKQ010000462.1:0-3120 GCA_964654875.1 uncultured Verrucomicrobiota bacterium
ACCGCTCCGCCCCCCGTCACCAGCACCACGACCCCACCGGCTCCCGGTCCAGCCGACCTCGCAGAACGGCTCCGGGCCGTCCTCAAACTCCCAAGCAACCGCCGCTGGAGCCCCCTTTCGCGAATCACACTGTCGTTGGACACCCGCGAGACTCCCAGACACCTCGACACCGCCCGACAGATCCTGCCCCGGGATCTCTACTACGGGTTCCGATGGATGCTGATCGAGCGGTGGGTGGAGTCCGATCCGGTCGCCGTCATGACCTGGGCCCAGACGCTCACCCTGGCGGATGAGCGGGATCCGGCCATCCAGGCCGCCCTCCAGGAATGGGCCCGACGGGATCCAGACGCCGCCCTCGAGTGGGTCGGCAAGTCGACCTCCGCCGTGAAGCGGGAACAGTGGATGGGCCAGGTCATCCTGGGCATCGCAGAAACCCATCCCGATCGTGCCCTCGAGATGATGGAGAAGCTGCCGAAGGGACAGCAGGGCATGATCCGCAACGGGATCATCGAATCGATGGCGGAGCGGGATCCCAAGGCCGCTGCGGAGATGGCCCTCAGGTTCGACAAATCCCGACGCTGGGGGGGATGGGATTCGGCCCTGGGCCCGGCCCTGGCGAAGTGGATGGACCAGGACGCGGACGGCGCGCTGGCCTGGCTGAAGTCCCAGCCGGAATCGCTGCTGAGGAAGAAGTCCGTCACCGACACGATGAACCGGCTCTCCTGGCAGAACCCCAAGGCCGCGGCCCAGCTGCTGGAACAGCTGCCGGGCGGACGCCGTCGGGATGACGCCCTGTCCCAGACCCTCAGCAATCTGGGTCGACAGGACCCGGCGGCGCTCCGGGAGTGGATCGGGCGGCAGTCCACCGACAGCGACCGCCAGCTCGGACAGCTGGCCCTCGCGGAGAGCCTCGCGGATTCCGACCCCACCGCGGCCGCGGCCCTCCTCAAGACAGTCCCTTCCGACCCGAACCGGGTCGGTGCCTTTCGGGCGGTCGGCACGGAGTGGTCCGACCGGGATCCGAACGCCGCCGCCGCCTGGGCCCGGGGATTGCCCGAGGGTCCGGCGCGGGACCAGGCCCTGTCGGGCGTCCTCTCCAGCTGGGCGAAGTCAGACCCCCAGGGGGCAGCCCAATACGCGCTGGGACTTCCCAACGGAAACGGGAAGAACCAGGCCATTGCGGAGCTTGCCCAGAACTGGGCCTCCAAGGATCCCGATGCCGCCATGGCGTGGCTGAAGGAGGTCCCCAACCCCGCCACCCGCCGCGACGCGATCCAGAGCCTGATGGGGCAGCTGGGACAGGAGGATCCCGCCACGGCAGCACGGTTCCTCGAGCTGGTCCCCGCGGGCGAGAGCCGTCAGAACCTTCTGGGAGCGATGGCCAGCCGCTGGGCCGACAGCGATCTGGAGGGGGCGATCACGTGGATGAAGACCCTTCCCGAGGGACGCGACCGCAACGCCGCGATCGAACGGATGAGTTGGAGCTGGATCGAGTCGGACACCAAGGGTGCCGCAGAGTTCGCCGCCAGCCTCCCCGTGGGTCAGACCCGGCAGCAGGTGCTCAACCAGGCCGCCTCCAGCTGGGCAAACCGGAGTCCCGAGGAAGCGGCCGCATTCGCCCTGAAGCTGCCGACCGACACCACCCGTCAGCAGATGCTCGAGAGCATCGCCTCCACCTGGGCCAGCCGCAGCCCCCAGGAGGCGGCCGCGTTCGCCTCGAAACTTCCGGAGGGGCCCGGTCGTGACGACGTGGTCAGCCGCGTCGCCGGCAGCTGGGCCAATGCGGATCCCCAAGGGGCCCTAGGCTGGGTCCAGGGTCTGCCTTCGGGCGCCGCCCGCACCGCAGCCCTCGGCAATGTCCTCAGCGCCTGGGCCTCGGAATCCCCCAAGGAAGCCGCCCAATACCTCCAGAACCTTCCGGGGGGCCTCGAGCAGGAAAGCGGGACCCGGGCGGTGCTGTCCTCCATGGCGACCGCCGACCCCGCCTACACCGCCTCCTGGATCCAACGGTTTCCCGAGGGCAGCCTCCGCGACGACGCGATCACGACCCTCGCAAGCCAGTGGGCAGGCCATGATCCCGCGGCAACCGCCGACTGGTTGAACACGCTGTCGGCCGGACGCGGTCGGGAGGATGCCGTGGCCGCCTTCACCCGGACCCTGTCCAGCCAGGAACCCTCGACCGCCTGGGAGTGGGCCGGCACCTTGGTGGATCCGAACCGCCAGCAGGACGCCCTCGAGAATGCCGGCCGCCAATGGCTGCGGGTCGATGAGACCGCTGCACGCTCGGCGATCGAACGCAGCACCCTTCCCCAGGACATCAAGGATCGGCTGCTGCGGGGAGGAGGCTGAGGGGAGCACCAGGCCCCAGCGCCGGTCAGTTCTCCAAGGCCGGACCAGCGCCCTTGGCCTCAAGATACCGGAACAGGTTCTCGAACCGCTGAGCCTTCAGTCGGTAGTGGGAGGAGACCTTCCTGACGCTATAGCCCTTGGCCGCAAAGTGCCCGGGCTTGTTCCAGAGAAGATAGAGCTCAACGGGCTTCGGCGGACGCCCCGTCGCCTTCTGGAAATCCGAGATCCGGTCGTCGAGGATGCGTCGGGCCACGGTCCAGGCCACCTGGGGATTCGTGTAGTCCCTTGACTTCGAGTATGCCCGCCAGACGTCCGGCAGGATCTGGAACCGGCTGATCTCTCCCGCACCGCCGCGAACCCAATCCGCCGAGGAGGCCTCCGGGCCCGTCGCTCCGCTCTCGAACATCGCCAGGGAATCCCGGACAGGACTGCACCACGCCACTCCTTGGAGGAGGACAAGTACAACCGCCATGGAGAGGTTCCGAATCACAGATCCCGGTCAGGATGCCTGAAGAGCATCCTTTCCGACCATAGATCCTTCAGGTGAGTTATCCACAATTCCTCACAGGTTACTCACAGGTGGGAGTAGGGGTTGGATCCTGCCTTGGAACGATTCTGGCAGTGGCCGCCATGCGGTTCACCATGCGTCTCCGGGGTGGACTTCACCGTGGAGGCATGGATTCTTTGTGGATCCCCGACCGACTGAGAGTCCCGACGGATTTCAGGACGTCACCGGAACATTGGCCGAACCATGAACCGTCCTTCCGCAAT
>CAZZKQ010000463.1:0-3117 GCA_964654875.1 uncultured Verrucomicrobiota bacterium
GCTGGGCCCCCTGGTGTTCTCCATCCTCGCGGGGATGTCAGGGACGACACGGAGGTCATCCCCACCTCGAATGGGCGCTCCCGCGCCCAGTGATGCAGGGCACTACATCACCCACCCGTCCGGGGCTGCGTCCCAATCCGGTCCGGACGATCTGCCGATCCCCCGACTTCCTTCCCCTTTTTCCCTCTCGATCTTTTCTCCGCGTCACCGCGTCACCGCGTGAGTCCCCCTCCCCTACTCTGGTTGCAGGCGGAAGTATTGGGCCTTCTTCGCCGGATCCGGAACAATCTTCGCCTCACCCGCGACCGGCAGGATCGACCACGGACCCGACAGGTTCGACGCCGATTGCAGCACCGATCCCGGCGGGATGGTGAGGTCGAGGACACCATTGGGGTCACGACTCCAGACCAGGATCGTCTGGCCACTGCCCGTCCCGTAGCTGGCCGTGATCCTCTGGACCGTTCCATTGAACGGGAACGGGGCCCGGTCGAAATAATCCAAGGACACCGTGGATCCAAGGTCGATGCCGACATCAAAGGTGTCGCTGGCCGTGAAGAGTCCGGGATTCGTCCGAGTGACGGTGAGCCTGGCCACCTCCGCGCCATCGACCCGGATCACCACTTCGGCCGGCCCTCGGGACGTGGAGATACGCGTGTCCACATCGATGAGGTGCCGACCTGGAGCGATTTTCTGGTCGGTTCGGACCCGATACCGCTCGATGATCATCATGTTGTACTCATAGCAGAGGTATCCCTGGTCCATGAAGAGCGAGATCCCGCCCCCGGCCCCGCCGAGTGCATAGAGCACCCCGGTGGCGTCAGCCCCCAGGTCCGCCTCAACCCGAACCAGACTGGACTGCCGGCCCAGACCGGGCGCCGTGGTCTCGGGCATCCGGTTGATGCTCGGGTAGAACAGCCAGTTGGTGTATGGCGGCACCTTGCCGTCACTCGGATGGATCCGGGTCCAGAGTGCGCCCCCGATGGGGAAGGCCAGGTTCGTTCTCGCCTGTTCGAGGAACAGCGACTTCATCGCCTCCAGTCGATTGGTCTCCGTGGCGGCGAGGTTGTTGGCCTGCGAGAAGTCGTTCCGGATGTCGTAGAGCTCCCAGACGTCCTGCGAGGAATCCCAGGCGGCCAGAGCGGCCGGATTCGAGATCTGCCACGGAACAAGGGGACCGAACGTGCAGGCGAACCAACCGTCCTGGTAGATGCCCCTGCTGCCGTTGTTCTCGAAGTACTGGATCCGCTTCCGTCCGGGCTCGGTGGCTCCGTTGAAGGTGTAGACCATGCTGATCCCGTCCAGAGGGTCCTGGTCGAATCCATCCACCCGCGACGGCGGGCGGATCGACAGGATGTCATAGATCGTGGGGGCGATGTCGTTGACGTGGTGGAACTGGGTACGGGGGGTCTTGTCCGCCTTGACCTGCTTGGGCCAGGAGATGACGAGGGGATTGCGGGTGCCACCGAAGTGGGAGGCGACGAGCTTGGTGTATCGGAACGGGGTGTTGCCCGCCCAAGCCCAGCCTGCGTGGTACATGTTGTCCACCTTCGGTCCTCCCAGCACCTCCAGACCTCCCATCGCATTCATGGCGTCGATGTGCTGTTGGACCGTGCTGGTGATCCCGTTCTGGGCCAACAACTCGCTGACGGTCCCTTCCTGTCCCTCGGCGCTGGATCCATTGTCGCCCCAGAGATAGAAGACGAGCGTGTTGTCCCGGATCCCCTGGCGCTCGAGCTCATCAATCAGTTTTCCGGCCTGGACGTCCGCATGTTCCGCAAAGCCGGCAAAGACCTCCATCAGACGGGTCTGGAAGGCCCGCTCCGACGCCGGAATGCTGTCCCAGGAGGCCATCGAGTCGGCGCGCGGGGTCAGCTGGGTGTTGGCTGGGATCCAACCCAGATCCTTCTGTCGCTTGAAGATCTCCTCGCGAAGCCGGTCCCAACCGCCGTCGAACCGCCCCTTGTACTTGTCGGCCCATCGCTGGAAGATTTGATGGGGTCCATGCCCGGCACCCGGGGCCCAGTACAGGAGGAAGGGCTTGTCCGGCGCGAAGGCCCTATGGCGCTGCATCCATTGGACCGCCTTGTCCGCGAGATCCTCGCTGAGATGGTAGGTCGGGCCAATGGGCGGTTCGATCGCGTTGCCGTTCTCAAAAAGCCGCGGCTCCCACTGGGAGGTCTCACCCGCCAGGAACCCATAGAAATAGTCGAATCCGATGCCCTCGCCCGTGGGCCAAAGCGTCTTTGGCCCCATCGCCGTGGTCTGGTCGGCCGGCGTGTTGTGCCACTTGCCGAACGCTGCGGTCTCGTAGCCGTAGTAGCTCAGAACCTTGGGCAGGGTCGCAGAGGTCCTTGGAATCACCCCGCTGTAGCCGTCCCAATCGGTTGCCCGTTCCGCGATCGTGCCCGAACCGACGCGATGGTGGTTCCGTCCGGTGAGCAGCGCCGCCCGCGTGGGCGAACAGATCGACGTGGTGCAGAAGGTGTTGTAGGTGACGCCGACGTTGGCCACCCGCGACAGGGTGGGCGTGTGGACGGGACCGCCGAAGGTTTCCGGGAGGCCGAAGCCGACATCGTCCATCAGGATGATGACAATGTTGGGGGCGCCGGCGGGAAGGTGGCTGACTTCCTGGCGCCATTTCATCGTCGACTCCTGCAGGGTCGGTGCCGCCACGCTCGCGCTGGGCGTAGGGGGGAACGGGAGCACGGAACCGTCGTTGGCCTGCGCCATGGCCTCGCCAACCTGAAGGCAAAGGCCGGCGGCAAGCAGCAGTCCGCCCACCACTCTCCTGGCGGTGGCCCAGATCGCGGGACGACCCGTCCCTGTGAACCGGAGCGGAATTCCTGTTTCCATCGGGTCACGATCGGCGACCGATCCGGAGAAGCGGGAGGCGTGGCAGAAGCCGACGGGCTTCGGAGGAAAACGGTTGGGATTCATGATACAAGGTCTACCAAAGGGTTAGTCTCTAGATCTTATGTCGGCGCCCTTCAATACAATCCACGAGCGTAGCCGGCGCCTGGGGGTCCGATCCAGAACGGCATCAGGCTATTTTCGGGCTATTGGGGGGGAGGAAAGTTGAGAGCTGAGAGTTGAGTGTTGAGAGATCCAGAACGGCGG
>CAZZKQ010000464.1:0-3113 GCA_964654875.1 uncultured Verrucomicrobiota bacterium
CCCTGATGCAGCCCCTTCCACAGGCAGCCTCGGCCTGCGGGCCTGGGGCGCCGCGGCGAGCGTCGATCACGCCCGGTGGACCTCTGGTGGGTCCGAGGTCCCGCTCTGGAACCGTCAACCGGACGACTGGTCCCGGAGGAAAGCCCTCGAGTCCGTGTGCCGGATGGTCCTGAACCTCAACGAAGTGGCCTATGTCGACTGACCCCCTCCCCCCTGGCGCAGGACTCTGCTGCGGTTCGCGTCGGGACTTCCTCGCCCAGTTCGGGGCCGGCTTCACCGGGATCGCCCTGTCCAGCCTGCTCCAGGCCGACGGGTTTTTCGACCGGACCGACGTCGCACGGTCCCTGGGACAGGATCCCATGCGGGTCAGGCCTCCGCACCATCCGACCCAGGCCAAGGCCTGCATCTTCCTGTTCATGTACGGGGGTCCGTCCCAGATGGACCTCTTCGACTACAAGCCCGAGCTGAACCGTCGGCACGGGCAGACTGCCTCCCTCGAGCAGCGCCGACGCGACGTGAAGCCCGGGACCCTGCTCGGCTCCAAGCGGACCTTCCGCCAGCACGGACAGTCCGGCCTCTGGTGCAGCGACGTCCTGCCGCACCTCGCGGGCCACATGGACAAGCTGGCCGTGGTGAAGTCGCTCTACGCCGATTCCTTCGCGCACGGCTCGGCGATGATCCAGATGAACAGCGGTCGGGTCCTGCAGGGGTGGCCCTCGATGGGATCGTGGCTGTCCTATGGCCTCGGCTCGGCCAACGCCAACCTGCCCGGCTATGTGGTGATGCTGGATCCCCGGGGCGGACCGATCAGCGGTGCTGCCAACTGGTCGAGCGGCTTCATGCCCGCCGCCTACCAGGGCACGGTGTTCCGGGCCGCCGGGAACCCGATCCTCAACCTGGACCCGTCCGACGCCACCCCGGCAGCCGCCCAGCGGGACATCATCTCGACCCTCAACGACCTCAATGCGGGCCACCTGGCCAGCCGTCCCGGCTACTCCGAACTCCAGGCCCGCATCGCCAGCTACGAGCTCGCCTTCCAACTCCAACGGAGCGCGCCTGACGCCCTCGACCTTTCACGGGAATCCACCCGGACCCTGGAGCGCTACGGGATCCATGAGTCGAAGCCCGACGACCACCCGCTGGCCCTGGGGCCCGCCCCGTTCGGCCGCCAATGCCTGATCGCACGCCGGCTGGTCGAGCGCGGGGTGCGATTCATCCAGATCTACCATGGCGGCGGCCACCAGCAGCAGAACTGGGATGCCCACAACGGCGTGGAGGAAAACCTCCGGATCCATGGACCGGAGATCGACCGCCCCATCGCGGCGCTGCTCGAGGATCTCGAACAACGCGGACTCCTGGACTCCACCCTCGTCGTGTGGGGCGGGGAATTCGGACGACAGGCGCTGTCGCAGGGCGACAAGGGCGGTCGGGACCACAATCCCAAGGGCTTCACCTACTGGCTCGCCGGCGGGGGCGTCCGGGGCGGAACCAGTTATGGCGAGACCGATGAGCTCGGGCACGAAGCCGCCGCCGACACGCATCACGTCCGGGATCTCCACGCCACGATCCTCCACCTCATGGGACTGGACCCGATGCGCCTGACCTATTTCTACGGCGGACTCGACCAGAAGCTGACCGGCGTGATCGAACCCGAGGTGATCCGCGGGATTCTCGCGTGAGCCTCAAAAAAAGAACGGGGCCTCGTCCCTACGAAGCCCCGCCCCTGTCTCAACCACCCTTTGGAGGGCAAACTCTCACTCGCGGTCCAGAACGAGTTCGTCCTCGCGTCCGGCGGAGACCCGGATCCGATCACCCGGCTTGAAGTCGCCGGCTAGGATCCGTGTCGCCAGAGGATCGAGGAGCTTCTCCTGGATGGCCCGCTTGAGGGGACGCGCCCCGAACTGCGGATCGTAGCCCTCCCGCGCCAGCAGCCGCTTGCCGGCCTCGTCCACCTCGAGGGTGAACTGCTGCTGGGAGAGGCGCTTGCGGACCCCCTCCAGCTGGATGTCGACGATGCGCGCCAGCTCCGCCTCGTCGAGACTGTGGAAGATGATCACGTCATCGAGGCGGTTGAGGAACTCCGGACGGAAATGCTTCCGGAGCTCCGCCTTCACCTTGTCCTCCATGGCCTGTCGAGCCCCGATCGTGGTGCGGCCGTCCAGGAAATGCTCCTGGATGATCGGTGACCCGATGTTGGAGGTCAGGATCACGATGGTGTTCTTGAAGTCCACCGTGCGCCCCTGCCCGTCGGTGAGCCGACCGTCGTCGAGGACCTGCAGCAGGACGTTGAACACGTCCGGATGTGCCTTCTCGATCTCATCGAAGAGCACCACGGAGTAGGGGCGACGTCGGACCGCCTCGCTGAGCTGTCCGCCCTCCTCGAATCCGACGTAGCCCGGAGGCGCCCCGACAAGCCGCGAAACGGCGTGCTTCTCCATGTACTCGGACATGTCGATGCGGACCATTGCCTGGGAGTCGTCGAACAGGAACTCGGCCAGCGCCCGGGCGAGCTCGGTCTTTCCGACGCCGGTCGGTCCCAGGAACATGAAGGAGCCGATCGGACGCTGTGGATCCTGGAGACCGGACCGGGCGCGTCGGACCGCATTGGAGACGGCGTGCACCGCCTCCTTCTGTCCGACGACCCGCGCGGCGAGCCGATCCTCCATCTTCACCAGCTTCTCCCGCTCGCCCTCGAGGAGCTTCGTCACGGGGATGCCGGTCCAGGAGGCGACGACACGGGCGATGTCGTCCTCGGCCACTTCCTGCGAGAGGAGGCGCTGTTCGCCGGGGATCTCCTTGAGGGCCTTTTCCGCGGTGGCGAGCCGACGTTGCAGCTCGGGGATCCGGCCGTGCTCGATCTCGGCCGCCTTCCCGAGATCGTGCTGACGTTTGGCACTCTCAAGCTGGGTCTTGGCCTCCTCGATCTGGACGTTGACCGCGCTGACCGCGTCGAGGGCGGTCTTCTCGTTCTGCCACTGGGCGTTGAGGTGGCTCTGCCGCTCCTTGAGATTGGCCAGCTCGGACTCGAGGCGCTTCAGGCGCTCCTGGGCGGCAGCATCCTTCTCCTTGGCCAACGCGGTGCGCTCGATCTCGAGCTGCATGATCTGCCGATC
>CAZZKQ010000465.1:0-3111 GCA_964654875.1 uncultured Verrucomicrobiota bacterium
GCCAGGTCGGTCTCCTCCTCGGAAAGGCGCGGCAGCTCCTCGTCGAGGAACCGCCCGGTCTCGTCGCGCCCGAGCCCATAGGTGGCCGAGAGATGACGCAGCACCTGGGGCGTCAGCGGACGGGGGCGTTCGAGTTCGGCGACGAGACGTTCAAAGACGGGATCCACCCGTCCAAGATGCATGGGAACATCCGCCGGGCAAACACCAGTCCGTCATCGGGAGGCCCGGTCCCGTCGATCCTCGGCGAAACGGAACGGCGGCCTGCCGGTCAGATCCGTGCTGACGAAGGATGGACACCAGAACCGTTCGACATGGCCCACGACCAGGTCGGTGCCCGTGAAATGGTCCACCCCGGGCGGACGTTCCGGGTTGTACATGGTGTCGGTGAAATCGCGCATCAGTGCCACATCCTGCCCGAGGTATACCATCTGCCGGATCGCGAAGGGACGGCCCAGGACGCACATGTTGAGGTGGACACCGCAGAGGATGACATGCCGGATGCCATGCTGTGCCAGGAGGTTCCAGGTCTCCTGTCCGTCGTCCGTGAGGGCGTCCTCCGGGAACAGCTCGATCGTGGGGATCTGACGGGTCCAAGCCTCGCGGATGGTGCACTTGGTGCCGGAGCAGGAGCAACCCATGTCGGTGTCGTCGATCGGCAGCACGCCCTCGTGCTTGCCATCGATCCAGCACCAGGCCGTGCCCCATCGCTGGGCTGTTGTCAGGGGGGCCGGAGTCTTCGCGAAGGGCGCCGACCGGGCCCGCCGGCGCTGTGGGGTTCCCTCGTAGAACCGGGTGACGCTGCTGGGAGCGTGGATCACGAACATCCCCTGCCTGCGGGCCTCCTTCAGCAGCTCGTTGAGGGGGCCGGCCATCTCTCCGACCCGACGCGCCGCCGAGCGGCACCAGTGGTCGTCCCACATGTCGCAGACAATGATGGCCGTCTCCCGAGGATCCCACTGGGCGGTCCGACTCGACGCTCGGGTCTTGCCGTGGGAATCCCCGACCTGCTGACGCAGGTGCATCGTGATGCGGGAGTCGGCGGCCATGCCGGTGGTGAGCGTGACGCCAAGGGACAAGGTCGCCAAGGCGACGCGTACGGCACGGCGGAGGAGGCGGCGAGGGAACATGCCGCAACGCTACAAGTCCATCGGACCGCGACAATGGTTCATTCCGGGGAGGGGCACCGCCGCGGAGCCGCCTGGGTGGGGTGGGTGCCGCAGTGTCCTGCATCACTGGGTGCGTCAGCACCCACCCGTGGAGCCACGGGTCGACCCTGAGCTCCAGCCGGAAAACGCGCCGGCGTGACGCAGGACTGGAGAGCAGGCCGTCCGGGTTTGTCCGTTCTTTGCTCTTTGCCCTCCGGCGTCACGCCGGCACGGTCCTTGAAGTCACCATGAATCCCAGGTCCCTGTTCGCCGCCTCGATCCTGCTCACCGTCGCCGCCCAGGCCGAACTCGCCCGGCATCCCAGGTTCGGCTTCCCGCTCTACACCAATGCGCCTCCCGGACGTCAGCTCGAGGGACAGCACAAGCCCGCGAGCAACCCGGCGATGTCACCCGATGCGGCGCAGAAGGCCTTCGTCGTGCCGCCCGGGTTCGAGGTCCGCCTCTTCGCCAGCGAACCCGAGGTGGTCAACCCGGTCGCCATGTCCTTCGATGCCCGTGGACGACTCTGGGTCCTCGAGCTCTACGAATATCCGAATGGCCGACCGGGTCAGCCGGGACGCGACCGGATCAAGGTCCTCGAGGACACCGACGCGGATGGCGTGGCCGACAAGGTTTCGGTCTTCGCGGACGGCATGACCCTGGCCACGGCGTTGCTGGTCGGAAACGGCGGTGTCTACGTGGGCGAGGCACCGCACCTCTGGTTCCTCGAGGACATCGATGGTGATGGCCGGGCCGACCGGAAGACGGAGGTGCTGACGGGGTTCGGACACGAGGACCGCCATGAGCTGCTGAACGGATTCACCTGGGGTCCGGATGGACAGATCTACATGACCCATGGGGTCTTCACGATCTCGAAGGCCAAGGACCCCTCCAGACCCGATGCGAAGCCGGTGCTGCTGACGGCAGGCGTGGCGCGTCTCGATCCGGGCACCCGGAAGTTCGAGGTGTTTGCGGAGGGCACGAGCAACCCGTGGGGTGTGGACTTCGACCGCCACGGCAACGCCTTCGTCAGCGCCTGCGTGATCGACCACCTGTTCCACCTCACGCCCGGTGGACTCTACAACCGCCAGGCGGGCCAGGCTCCGTTCCCATACGCCTATGGAGAGCTGCCCAGCATCGTGGACCACAAGCACCACATGGCGGCCTACTGCGGCATCAACCTCTACCAGGGCCACCAGTGGCCCGCCGAATGGCAGGGCGCGGCACTCTTCGGCAACATCCACCAGAACGCCCTCAACATCGACCGGCTCACGCCCAAGGGTTCGACCTTCGTGGCCCGCTCCTGGAACGAGTCGGGCGATTTCCTGACCACGCCCGACGGCTGGTTCATGCCGGTCAGCCAGCAGGTGGGTCCCGACGGTGCCCTGTGGGTCTTGGATTGGTACGACAAGTATCCCTGCTACCAGAACGCCAACGCGGACCCCGAGGGGGTCGACCGCGAACGGGGCCGGATCTGGCGCGTGGTCTGGACCGGGGACAAGGCGGGCAAGGCCGTGCCCTCGCGTCCGGAGCGCGATCTCGATCTCGAGCGGCTCGGGTCGATCGGACTGGTCGACCTGCTGAAGCATCCCAACGTCTGGCATCGACGCACGGCCCAGCGGATTCTGGGTGGGCGAAAGGATGCGGACGGTCGGGTGCATGAGGCGCTGGCTGCTCTGCTGAAGACGGGGGATTCGGTGGACTCCCGTCTCGCCGCCCTGTGGACCCTCCAGACGATGGGGGCGCTCCGGGATGCCGACCTCGCCATCGCGTCGGCGGACCGGGAGCCGGCGCTCCGCTCGTGGGCCGCCCGTCTGATCGGTGCCCGCGGGGAGCTGTCGGCGGACTCCGGACCGATGCTCCAGTCGCTGGCGTCGGACACCGACCCGGTCGTGCGACTCGGCGTCGCGGTCGCGGCACGACAGCTGGTTTCCGGATCCCTCACGATCGACACGCCGCCACGGGT
>CAZZKQ010000466.1:0-3110 GCA_964654875.1 uncultured Verrucomicrobiota bacterium
GATTGAGATGGGGCCGCGAGGGACCGCAGCCCTACCGGTGATTCGTCTGTCCCTCATTCCTCTCCGTGTCTTGCCTTCGCGTCGCCGTGTGAGTCCCCCCTCCCCGCTCTCAATCTGTCCGAGGGTGACCGCGACTCGGTTTGATGGTGGGATGGAGGGATGACCTGGCTCTTGTCGGTGTGCAGGCTGCGGTACGGTGGTGATGGGAGGGGTTTGCGGTTGGCGTTGGCTGTGGTTGCCGTGGCCGGTGTCGGTGTCGCGTGGGGATTGTACCCCGCGGAAAACCGGTACTCGATCCTCACCAGCACCATCTCCTACCTCGGATCGCCGGACCCGGATCGCAATCCACATGGGTGGAGGATCTACCAGGTGGGCATGACGGCCCTGATCCTTCTCACGGGATCCTGGCTGTGTCGTCGCCATGTTGGGTTTGTGGGTCGGGGCTCCGTCCTGGGCCGGATCGGCAGCGCTCCATTGATGCTGGCGATGGGGATGCTGCTCGTCTCGGTCTGGATCCCCGACAGTCGGACCCAGGAGTTCCTCGGGGAGAAGGCGACACGGGTCCACACGCGCCTGGCGATTCTGTCCATCCCGGTGCTGGGGGTCGGGTTGACCCTCGATACGGTCGGCCCATTTGTGATGGGACCCCGGCTGGTGCGACTCTGGCCGGCGTTCCTCTTCGCGGCGCGGGTGGCGTTTGGGTTCTGGAAGCTGGCCGAATGGGAGTCGATGTGTCGCGCGGACCGTTCCCTCCGACACTGGCCCGGGGACGGACTCCACTCCACCCCGCTCTGGGAATGGATCACCTTCCTCTACCTCCTTGGACACCTGAGGTGGATGTCCAAGGCCCCGCCGGTGGGTGGGCGATGATCCGGGGTCTCAGGGCTTGAGCTCCCGGATCCGGAGATTCTGGAACCACACCTCGTCGGAGTGGTCCTGCAGCAGGATCGGCGTCGGGAACCCGGTGCCCCAGCGGGCCTCTGTCTTGAACTTGCTGGCCGCCTTGGCGGTGGCGAGTTCCGGAGAGGCGAGTTCGTAGTCCAGCACCTTGACCCCGTTGAGCCAGTGCTCGACGTGGCGGTCCCGGACGAGGATCCGGGAGGTGTTGATCTCCCCGGCCTTCCGGACCGGCGCCTTCCGGGGAGGCAGGGCGTCGTACAACGCCGAGGTCTGACGCTTGGGTCCGACGGAGGCATCGGGATGGGCCGCGTCGTCGATCACCTGATATTCGTGTCCGATGGGGGCGCCGCGGGACTCATCGATGAAATACTTCACGCCGCTGTTTCCCCCCGGGGCGATGCGCCAGTCGAAGGTCAGCTCGAAGTTCCGGAAGGTGCGGTCGGTGAGGATATCCCCGCCGCCGCCCTTGGGTTTGTGATGGAGCCAGCCGTTTTCGACCTCCCAGCCTGCCGGGGGGAACTCCTTCTTCCCGAAGCCGCGCCACCCGTCCGTGCTGCGTCCATCGAACAGCAGCGTCCAACCGTCCTGGCGCTGCTCCGGTGTGAGGGTGTTGGGCGCCGCTCCGCGGGCCACGCAGAGCGGGATCAGGGCCGCGAGAAGGGGGAGGAGAAGGCGCATGGTGGGAATCATTTCGCGTCGAGTCGGCGCACCCGGATGTCGCGGAACCAGACATCATCGCCATGGTCCTGGAAGCAGAGGTGTCCGACGGATTCCCGGGCGAACTTGGGGTAGCCGCTGAACTTCGACTGGGCGATGAGTTCGCGGGCCGCGGGCGAGGCGAGATCGATCGAGACGACCTTCCTGCCGTTCAGCCAGTGCTCGACGGCCCAGCCCCGGACGACGATCCGGGCCTTGTTCCAGTCGCCCACCGGCTTCAGGGACTTCTCGGAATTCGCGGCCACCAGGGCGTAGAGGGCCGAGGCGCTGGTCTTTGGATTCTTTCCGTCTCCGTGACGGGAGTCGTCCAACACCTGGTATTCCGGTCCTGTCTGCCACGGTTCCTTGAGGTCCTCGGAGACGCGGTACATCACTCCGCTGTTCGCGCCCGGGGCGACCTTCCACTCGAACTCGAGCTCGAAGTCCCCGAACTGCTCCTTGGTCACCAGATCCCCGGCCCCGCCACCGGCCTTCACATGGAGCGTGCCATCGACCACCTCCCAGCCCTTCTTCGGGAAGCCATCGTGCTTGAACTGCCGGAAGGCCTCGGTCGAGGTGCCGTTGAACAGCACCTTCCAGGGTCCCTCGGCGGACAGCGTCGGGAGGGACGTGAGAACAAGAATGGCCAACGTGGAGCCGAGGACGGAACGGGGGGAGTGGAGTGGTTTCATGGACTGGGATACGGACGGATGGAATGACAGCGCGATCCAGAGCGTCAAGGAGCGGTCCTCGGACGAGCGCTGCCTACAGGCCCTTGAGGCCTGTGCTGTCGGCCTGGAGGAGGTGCATCGATGACTCCGGAAGCACGCGGTGCATGGCGCGGGCCACGGCCTCGGGGTTCCGGAGCGTCAGGCAGAGGATCGTGCTGCCGCTGCCGCTGAGCCATCCCCCGATGGCTCCGGCCTTCTCACCGGCGCGGATGACCCGGCTGAGTTGGGGGATCAGCTCCTCGCGATACGGCTGGTGGATCCGGTCGTCGAAGCAGCCCCGCAACGCCTCCAGGTTCCCGCTGGCGAAGGCGGCCGTGATCAGGGCGACCCGGGTGAGGCAGTGGACGGTGTCCGCCTTGGAGAACTGCTGTGGAACCAGCTTGCGGGCCATCGGTGTGCTGACCTCGAAGTTCGGGATCAGGGTCACGAACCGGGCCGTGGTGGGCACGGGGAAGCGGATCGCCCGGGCCTTGTCGCCCACCAGGGTGGATGCCGTGAATCCGCCGAAGGTTGCTGGTGCGGCGTTGTCGGGATGTCCTTCCAGCCGGCTGACCAGCTGGAACAACGCCTCGCGATCCAGGGGTTCGCCGACCATCCGGTTGAGGGCCGCGGTGCACCCGAGTCGGGCGGTGACGCTGGAGCCCAGTCCGCGGGCCAGGGGGACGTCTCCTTCAATCGAGATGTCGAAGCCGAAGGATGGTTTCTTCGCGGTGCGGAAGAAGGCGGTGGCGGCTTCCTGGAGCATGGCCGTCGCCGGGCCACGGGAGGGTTCGTCGATGGGGG
>CAZZKQ010000467.1:0-3108 GCA_964654875.1 uncultured Verrucomicrobiota bacterium
CACGATCGGCTACCGCTTCTACTCCAAGTGGCTCGCCGCCCACGCACTGATGCTCGACGACCGCCGGGCAACACCCTGCGAGGTCCATGAGGATGGCAAGGACTTCGTCCGGACCCACCGCTGGATCGTGTTCGGACACCACTTCGCCGCGATCTCAGGTCCCGGCCCGCTGGTCGGTCCGGTCCTGGCAGCCCAGTTCGGCTACCTCCCCAGCGCACTCTGGATCCTCATCGGCGTGGTCCTCGGGGGTGCCGTGCAGGACTTCGTCATCCTGGTCAGTTCGATGCGACGCAACGGTCGTTCCCTCGGCCAGATGGTCCGGGACGAACTCAACCCACTGACGGGTGCCATCGCCCTCGTGGCCATCCTCGCCATCATGATCATCCTGCTGGCCGTACTGGCCCTGATCGTGGTGAAGGCGCTGGCCGAGAGTCCCTGGGGTGTCTTCACCGTGGGAGCCACGATCCCGATCGCCTTCCTGATGGGGGGCTACCTCCGATGGATCCGTCCCGGACGGACCCTCGAGGCCTCCGTCCTGGGGGTCGGACTCCTGATGGCGGCGGTCTGGGGCGGACAGGTGGTGCACAGCCATGCCCCATGGGCCAACGCGTTCACCCTCGAGGCCGAGCCTCTGGCCTGGATCCTCCTGGCCTACGGCGTCGCGGCCAGTGTCCTGCCGGTGTGGCTCCTGCTGGCACCGCGGGACTACCTCAGCACCTTCATGAAGATCGGCACCATCGTGGCCCTCGCCGTCGGGGTGCTGCTCGTATTGCCGGCGCTCCGGATGCCGGCGGTGACCCCGTTCATCGACGGCTCCGGACTGGTGGTGGCCGGGAAGCTGTTCCCGTTCTGCTTCATCACCATCGCCTGCGGCGCCATCAGCGGATTCCACACCCTGATCTCCAGCGGGATCACGCCGAAGATCATCACCCGGGAATCGCATGCCCGTTCGGTCGGCTACGGGGCCATGTGCCTCGAGTCGCTGGTGGCCATCATGGCGCTCATCGCCGCCTGCACCCTCGAACCGGGAGTCTACCTCGCGATGAACGTCAAAGGCGTCGGCGCGGATGCCGCGGCGATCGCCGCCGACACGCTGGCCAAGGTCCAGGCCGCCGGGATGCCCGTCACCCACGAGGAGATGACCCGCCTTGCCGACGCGGTCGGCGAGACGTCGCTCTACGGCCGGACCGGCGGGGCGGCGACGCTTGCGGTCGGCATGGCCCAGATCTTCGGACGGCTGACCCAGGGGCGGTGGCTGGATCTCTGGTACCACTTCGCCATCATGTTCGAGGCGTTGTTCATTCTGACCACGCTCGACGCCGGCACCCGGGTGGGCCGCTACCTCCTCCAGGATTTTCTTGGGCATCTTTCCCCGCGACTCGGCCACACCCATTCCCTTCCGGCCAACCTGTTCTCCAGCGTCCTGATCGTCTCAGGCTGGGGTTGGTTCCTGATCCAGGGTGTCCGTGATCCGCTTGGAGGCATCAACTCCCTGTGGCCGCTTTTTGGCATCGCCAACCAACTCCTCGCCGCCATCGCGCTCTGCCTCGGCACGACCATCCTTCTGAAGCACTCCATCCGGTCGGGACGCAGTCGGGCACTGGCGTTGGTGACCCTGGCCCCCCTCCTCTGGCTGGTGGGCGTGACGTTCACCGCCGGGTACCAGAAGATGTTCAATCCCTCTCCGCGCATCGGCTTCCTCGCGGGTGCCCAGGAGTTCCAACGGAAGGCCCAGGCGGCCATGACCCGCGAGGCGGCGGCTCCGACCGATGCGGAGCGGACAGCCGCCGCCAAGGCCGCAACCACCGCGAGGCGTCTCGAGTTCAACAACCGGCTCGACCTGTTTGTCACCGGCGGATTGCTTGTGATGGGGACCCTCGTCCTGGGGCTTTCCCTCCGCGAATGGGTCCGGCTCTGGGTGGGCCGTCGAGGCGCTGATCTCCGGGAGACCCCCATCGTCTGGCTGCCCGATTCCGTGCTCCGCGAACGGGGCACTGGGATGTCAGTGGGTTCGGTTGCGGCATTGTCGGTCGCCCTGCTTCGGGACTGGTCCGGCGAGACGGCGGTGGACCGTGAACTCCAGCATACGCAGACCTGCCCGGTCTCCACGAGTGGGCCACGCCTGCTGATCGATGTCCCGGAGGTCAGGTCGGATCTGGGAGAAGCGAAGAGAGCTGACGCCTACTGCAGGGCCGCGTCCCGCCGGTTTGACGGCATCCATCGCTGCTGCTGAGCACCGGCTGTGTCTCAAATCGCAGTCCCGGAAAAACCGGAACTTGCCTCGGATGCGCAGCCTTGGTTCATTCCGTCTCCGCGTCGAAGGAAGGGTGGCTGAGTGGTTGAAGGCACCTGACTCGAAATCAGGCGCACGGGCAACCGTGTCGGGGGTTCGAATCCCTCCCCTTCCGCCAAATCGACGAACCTGCTGAACCTCCCGTTCCGCAGTCAGAAACAGGAGCCGGACACATCCTTGCAACGCGGGGACAAACCCGGTTCCATCTCGGGGCGGTTGCGGGCGTAGCTCAATGGTAGAGCGCCAGTCTTCCAAACTGGTTACGAGGGTTCGATTCCCTTCGCCCGCTCCATTCCTCTCCTTCTCCCACCCGTCCCACGACGGATTATTCCCCGCCTGAGAACAACTCGGGCGCTGCGGTCATCGCCAGATCCCGGGACAATTCCAAGACGTCCCGAGCCCGGGAACAGCCCAATGCCCGCTCCGCCATGGCGACGGCCTCGGATCGACGCAGCCGACGCAGCAGATGCTTGGCCGCCGGGATCAACGCCGGCGTGACACTCAGCTCGTCCACCCCGAGCCCCACAAGCAGCGGGACCAATGCGGGGTCGCCCGCCATCTCGCCGCAGACCCCCACCCAGCGTCCATGCGCACGGGCCGCCTCCACCGTCGCCCGGATCAATCGTGCGATCGCCGGATGGGCCGGGTCGTGCAGTGTCGCCACCCTCGGATTGAGCCGGTCCACCGCCAGGGTGTACTGGGTCAGGTCGTTCGTCCCGAGGCTGAAGAAGTCCACGTGGGGCGCGAAGTCCGGGGCCAGCAGGGCCGCGGAAGGAACCTCGACCATCATCCCCACCTGGAGAGAGGAATCATGA
>CAZZKQ010000468.1:0-3100 GCA_964654875.1 uncultured Verrucomicrobiota bacterium
GCCAAGAAGTAGCGTTCCGACCGTTCCCATGACGGCGCCCCTGCTGCGGGCCACGCGGCTCACCAAATCGTTCCCCGGCGTCCGCGCCCTGCGGGGCGTCGGACTCACCCTGAACCGGGGCGAGGTCGTCGCCGTCATCGGCGAGAACGGCGCCGGCAAGAGCACCCTGATGAAGATCCTCGCCGGGGTGCAGACCCCCGACTCCGGCGAGGTGCAGCTCGAGGGACACCCCGTTGTCCTCGACTCCGTCCTGGCCGCCCTCCGACACGGCATCGCCCTCATCCACCAGGAACTCAATCTCGCCGACAACCTCGACGTCGCCGCGAACATCTTCCTGGGACGCGAACCGCTCCGGAACGGACTGATCGACCGCGACCGCATCGAGCGCGAGGCTGCCGTCCACCTCAAGGCGGTCGGCCTCGACGTCAGCCCCCGCACCCCGGTTCACGAGCTGAGCATCGGACAACAACAGCGGGTGGAGATCGCCAAGGCCCTGTCCGTCCAGGCCCGGGTCCTGATCATGGACGAGCCGACCTCGAGCCTCTCCAGCGGCGAGGCGGCCAAGCTGTTCACCGTCATCCATGACCTCCGGTCGCGCGGCGTCAGCATGCTCTACATCTCCCACCGCCTCGGCGAGGTGAAGGAGCTGGCCGACCGCGTGGTGGTGCTCCGGGACGGCGAGAACGCCGGGGACCTGGAACGCGCAGAGATCACCCACGGTGCGATGGTGAAGCTGATGGTCGGACGCGACCTCTCCCAGTTCTACGCCCACGAGCCCCATCCGCCGGGCAAGCCGGTGCTCGAGGTGCGGGGACTCCGTTCCCGGATGCATCCGAAGCACGCCGTCGACTTCACCCTGCGCGCCGGTGAGATCGTCGGCATGGCCGGACTCGTCGGTGCCGGCCGCACCGAGCTGCTCGAGGCCCTGTTCGGCGTCACCCCGGCCGTGGGAGGCTCCATCCGGGTCGACGGCCAGGAGATCCAGCCGCAGTCGCCCCAGGAGGCGATCGCGGCCGGACTCGCCCTCGTGCCCGAGGATCGCAAGCACCAGGGGGTCATCCTGGAGATGGCGATCCGCGACAACCTCAGCCTCGCCAGCCTGCGGCAGCATCAGCGTCGAGGATTCCTGAACCGGGTCCGGGAACTCGCCCTGAGCGGCGAGATGATGTCCCGCCTCCGCATCAAGGCCCCGCACGACCAGCAGGTCGTCCAGTTCCTGTCGGGCGGCAACCAGCAGAAGGTCGTCCTCGGCAAGTGGCTCGCCCTCCGACCCAAGGTCCTCCTCCTCGACGAACCCACCCGGGGCATCGACATCGGCGCCAAGCAGGAGATCTACCGCCTCATGGAGGAACTCGCCCGGACCGGCGTCGCCATCCTCTTCGTCTCCAGCGAACTGGAGGAGATCCTGGGGCTGTCCGACCGCACCCTTGTGATGCACGAGGGCCGCCTCACCGGCGAACTGCGACGCGACCAGCTCTCGGAGGAGGCGGTCATGCACCTGGCGACCAACTCGACCCCGTCCCCGACCTCGCTCTCCACCCCTGCCCTTCCCGCATGAGAAAAATCCTCGGCATCACGGCGCTCCTGATCGTGGTCTGCGTGATCACCTCGCTGGCCAGCAGCAGCTTCCTCAGCGCCTACAACCTCGAGAACCTGATCCGTCGGACCGCGCTCTTCGGGATCATCAGCATCGGTGTCGCCTTCGTGATCGTCACGGGCGGCATCGACCTCTCGATCGGGTCCGTCGTCTGTCTCGTGGGCTGTGGTCTCCCCTGGCTGCTCACCACCCACCACTGGTCGGTGCCCGCCGCCCTGGCCGCGGTGATCCTCCTCTCGGTCGGCATCGGACTCGGCCACGGGCTCCTCATCACCCGGCTCCGCCTTCCCCCCTTCGTCGTGACCCTCTGCGGTCTGCTGCTCTATCGCGGCATCGCCCGCGGATTCACGCAGGACCAGACCGTCGGGTTCGGATCCGAGTTCAAGGCCCTGCGGAGTCTCGCGACAGGCCAGATCCCCCTCCCCTTCCTCTCCGGATTCGCCCTGCCGGCGCCGTGGATCTTCCTGATCGTGGTCGCGATCCTGGCGGCGATCTTCCTGAACCGGACGATCTACGGTCGGTATCTGCTGGCCTTGGGCCGCAACGAGGACGCGGCCCGATACAGCGGGATCAACACCCGACGGATGATCGTGCTGGCCTATGTGATCAGCTCCACGCTGGCCGGGCTCGGTGGCATCCTGTTCGTCCTCGACGTCAACTCGGCCCAACCGGTGGACTTCGGCAACTTCTACGAGCTCTACGCCATCGCGGCAGCAGTACTTGGAGGCTGCAGCCTGAGGGGTGGCGAGGGGACGATTGTTGGGGTGATCGTGGGTGCGGCCCTGATGCAGGTGCTGCGGAACATGATCACGCTGGTGACGACCCACAACAACATCGAGTTCGCGATCATCGGCGCGGTGATCCTGCTGGGCGTGATCGCCGACGAGCTGGTGAAGCGCTACGCCGCCCGCCGCCGCGCCGCCCGAGCCCTGGCCGCCGAGACCGCCGGCTGACTTCCATGACGCCGTTGGCGTTGCCGTCCCGGATCGATATCCCATCACCATTTAGAATCCCAACGGGATTCCGTCCCCCAGCCCTCGAGAGATGCCACCCGGGGGGGGCCAGCACCTCATCCCCTCTCGATCCCGGAGGGATCTCAGCCTGTAGCCGGTGGTTGAGCGCAGCGACACCGCACGCCTTGGTTCCCCGCATCCCGGTGGGATGCCAGCTCAGTCCAGGTATCTCGAATCGTACACCACCCCGGATTTCTCGAGGAACTCCACCAATTCCTCCCAAAACGTTCTGACCCGATGGTGTTCGGCCTGACGACCAATGTACTCCTGGACCGAGGTTCGCGCCGAGGCACTGACCGAGAAGGCCGCATACCCTTCCTGCCACGCAAAACCCGGGATGGGGATTTCCTGCCGCACCCACGCGGACGATGACTTCTTCAACTCGCGCATGAAATCAGACAGGCAATGGGTCGGCTTCAATCCGACGAGCAGCTGGACGTGGTCGGCCACGCCGCCGACACCCTGGGACAACCCGTCCAGCCCGTTCACG
>CAZZKQ010000469.1:0-3079 GCA_964654875.1 uncultured Verrucomicrobiota bacterium
ATGGATTGCGACACCACCGGCATCGAGCCCGACATCGCCCTGGTGAAGTACAAGCTGCTCGCCGGTGGCGGCATGCTGAAGATCGTCAACCGCACCGTGCCCGAGGCGCTCCGGCGTCTCGGCTACAGCGCCTCCGAGATCGCGGCGATCGAGAAGCACATCGAGACCCACGACACCATCGAGGACGTGACGACCGACGACGGTGCCGTGGTGGCCAGCGGGCTCAAGCCCGAGCACCTCTCGGTGTTCGACTGCGCCTTCAAGGCCTTCAAGGGCAAGCGGAGCATCCACTACAAGGCCCACCTGGGCATGATGGCCGCCGCCCAGCCGTTCATCTCGGGTGCCATCTCCAAGACGGTCAACCTCCCCAACGAGGCCACCGTTTCCGACATCCGGAACGCGTATGTCGACGCCTGGAAGATCGGCCTGAAGTGCGTGGCGATCTACCGTGACGGCTCCAAGCGCAGCCAGCCGCTCAACACCAAGAAGAGCTCGGACAAGGCGGCTGCGGCGGCTCCGGACACCAACACCCTTGAGCTGCGCCTGGCGGAGCTTGAGACCGAGGTGACCCGTCTCCGCGAGGTGGCCGGCCATCCGGTCCGTCGTCGTCTTCCCGACACCCGCGCGGCCTACACCCACAAGTTCGAGATCGCCGGCCACGAGGGCTACATGACGGTCGGCGTCTTCGAGGACGGCCAGCCCGGTGAGCTGTTCGTCACCATGGCCAAGGAGGGCAGCACCATCGGTGGCCTCATGGACACCATCGGTGCCCTGACCTCGATGGCCCTCCAGTACGGCGTGCCGCTCGACGGCCTCGTCCGCAAGTTCGCCCACCAGCGGTTCGAGCCGAGCGGCTTCACCCGGAACCCGGACATCCGCAGCGCGTCGTCGGTCATCGACTACGTGTTCCGCTGGATGGCCTGCCAGTTCATCCAGGGCTATCGCGAGGCGACCTCCCCGAACCATGGGAAGCAACCCGAACTCGCCCTGCCGGGAGTCGAGGCCGAGGAGAAGAAGAACCTGAACCGTCCCGTCGCCGAGCTGGCCCGGGTGGATGATGGTGCCGTGTCGCTGCCCGTGGGCATCGCCACCAGCCGGAAGCCGGTCGAGATGGGCTACTCGGGCAATCCCGAGGGCAAGGCCTGTCCGAGCTGCGGCAGCACCAAGGTCCAGAAGACCGGCGCGTGCCACACCTGCCTGAACTGCGGCACCAGCCTCGGCTGCTCCTGAGTCCGGGCTGACACCGATTCACAACAGGGCGGGGGAGATTTCTCCCCCGCCTTTTTTGTTGGGTCTTCGGTGGATCCGTCTTCGTGGCCTTGCAGAACGGGACGCTGGAGTCTTCGCAGCAGGAGGCGGTGGTTGAGCCTTGACGTTCGTTTCGACTCCCAAGTCTGATCCAGAAGCCTCCTCCTGCTCCCCTAGGCGTCAGGCGGCTCAACGCGCCGTGAACTTCACCGTGTATTCGCAGATGATGAACGCGATGACGCCATCTTCACCCCGACCTCTCCATCGCGTCGTCTTGTGTCGCACTCTGCGGGGAGTGGCCTGGCTGGTTCTTCCGTTTTGCTATCTCGGTGTGCTGCTCGCACCCACGGTCGTTTTGAGCATTCGGTTTCAGGTCTTGCACTCGCGTGCCGTGTCGTCCGTTGTTTTCTGGTCCACGACCACGGCGATGAATGCCCTGGTTTTGTGGTTGTTCCATCGGTCGGCGAGGACAGCCTTCTCAGCGTGGCGTCAGCGGGTCATTCAGGTCGAGGCGATCGTCCTGTGTATGGCGTTGGTGCTCGCAGTCCTTCTCATCGAATGGGTCTTTCCACCCCGATGAGAATGCCGCCATGCACTTCAGCGAACCGCGGAGGGCTGTCGCCGTTGCCATCGGCGCACCTCGTGGTTGCCGTTTCTGAGTCCAGGTCGGTAGACCTTCGCACGCCATGACGCTTCCCACGCTCCAAGAGATCAACCCTCACGACGGTTTGGACCGTCGCTTCGAGGCGTTACGGACCGCATTCCTCAGGCTCTGTCAGGAGGCCAAGAACCGATGAAGCCGCAGCCCAGGAGCGGCCGACGGGAACACCGAACGACCGTCGTCCCATGAACCGACTGCCTTCCTGTCCCCAGCGACTCCGAATTCCCGCCCTGCTGGGTGTGGTGCTCGAGCTGATCCTCGCCGGCCTCGTTGCGGCGGACGCCACGGGCACACCGCCGGCGTCCCGGGATCCGCTCAAGGTCGATCTCCTGGGTGTCTTTGCCCATCCCGACGATGAGACCGGTGCCGCCGGCACGCTCGTCACCTATGCCCTCGGACGCGGCAAGACCGTCGCAAACGTCTACTGCACCCGGGGCGAGGGGGGCGGCAACATGGTGGGGACCCAATACGGGCCGGCCCTCGGAATCCTGCGCGAAGGGGAGCTCCGCGAGTGTCTCGGGCTCATGGGCATCCGGCACTGCTTCTTCCTGGATCGTGCCGATTTTGCCTACACCGAGAGCCTGGCGATCACCCTCGAAAAGTGGGGGCACGAGGCGACGCTCGAGCGCCTGGTCCGGCTGATCCGCATCCTCCGGCCGGAGGTGGTGATCACGATGAACCCCGCACCCAACCCCGGGCAGCATGGCAACCACCAGGCCGCCGGATTGCTAGCGATCGAGGCCTTTGACGCGGCCGCTCGACGCGACCGGTTCCCGGAACAGCTGACGCTCGAGGGGTTGTCGCCCTGGCAGGTGCGGAAGCTCTACCACGGTGGGGCCGCCGGGGCAGGGGCCACAATCGATGTCACGCAGCCGCTGCCGGATGGACGGATCCCGGCGACGGTCGCCGGCATGGCCCTCGCCCACCATCGCTCCCAGGGCTTCGGCGGCATGGCCTCCTCCCCGTGGCTTCGACGCCCTCAGAGCTGGGTTCTCGTGAAGACCGTGGTGCCGTTCGACCCGGGTGAACCCGACCTGTTTCGCGGACTTCCTGTGGCCGATTCGGTCTCACCAATGTCGTCGCCGCAGTCCCAATCCACCCCGTCCCAAGCCCCCCAGCTGGCGTTTGTTCCCCGACCTGCCGTGGAATTCTATCAGGACTGGGTGCGCC
>CAZZKQ010000470.1:0-3078 GCA_964654875.1 uncultured Verrucomicrobiota bacterium
ACCCCCGACGAGTACCAGAAGATCCTAGAAATCCTCGGGCGTCCGCCGTCCTACACCGAGCTCGGCATCTTCTCGGTGATGTGGTCGGAGCACTGCTCCTACAAGAACACACGGCCAGTGCTGAAGACCTTCCCGACGAAGGGTGCCTCGATCCTCGTCGGCGCCGGCGAGGAGAACGCCGGGATCATCGACATCGGCGACGGTGTCGCCATCGCCTTCAAGATCGAGTCCCACAACCATCCCAGCGCCGTGGAGCCATTCCAGGGCGCGGCCACCGGTGTGGGCGGGATCATCCGGGACATCTTCACCATGGGCGCCCGTCCCGTGGCGGCCCTGAACTCCCTGCGCTTCGGGGAGCTGTCGAACCCCGAGGTCCGACGCCTCTTCTCCGGGGTCGTCTCCGGCATCGCACACTACGGCAACTGCTTCGGCATCCCGACCCTCGCCGGCGAGGTCTATTTCGACAAAAGCTACGAGGGCAACCCGCTCGTCAACGCCTTCGCCCTCGGGGTGCTACGCCACGACCAGATCACCCGCGGCGCCGCCAAGGGTGTCGGAAACCCCGTCTTCTACGTCGGCCCTGCCACGGGACGCGACGGCCTGGCCGGTGCGGCCTTCGCCTCGCAGGACCTGACCGAGGAGTCGGCCGAACAGCAGCGTGGAGCAGTCCAGGTCGGCGACCCCTTCATGGAGAAGCTGGTCTGCGAAGCCTGTCTCGAGCTGCTCGCCACCGGCTGTGTCGCCGGCATGCAGGACATGGGTGCCGCGGGTCTGACCTGCTCGACCTGCGAGACTGCCGCCCGGGCCGGCACAGGGATCGAGATCGAGCTCGACCGCGTGCCGCAGCGCGCGCCGAACATGTCCAGCTACGAGATCATGCTCTCCGAGTCCCAGGAGCGCATGCTCATCGTCGTGCAGAAGGGTCGCGAGGAGGAGGTGAAGCGGATCTTCGACAAGTGGGACCTTCCCTGGTCCGAGATCGGCGTCGTCACCGACACCGGTCGGATGGTGGTCCGCCACGGCGGCACGGTCGTGGTCGATGTCCCTGCCAAGAAGCTGGCCGACGAGGCTCCCATCTACTTCCGGGAATCCCGCGAGGCTGCCTACATGCAGGACGTCCGTGCGTTCCGCCTGGACGGCATCCCGGACACCTCCAACCCGGCCGCCGACCTCAAGCGCCTCCTCGCGCAGCCGACCATTGCGTCCAAGAACTGGGTCTACGGCCAGTACGACCACATGGTCCGGGACGGTTCCGTGGTCTGCCCGGGCAGCGACGCGGCCGTGATCCGCATCAAGGGAGACTCCCTCCCGATCACCAAGGCCCAGTACGCCGAGGGTCAGGCTTCCCGGATGTCCGAGCCGGTCATCACCCCGGACAAGTACGTGGCCATGTCGGTCGACTGCAACGGGACCTATGTCTACCTCGACCCTTACGAGGGGGGTAAGGTGGCCGTGGCAGAATGCTGCCGCAACCTGGCCTGTTCCGGCGCCATCCCGCTGGGGTCCACCGACAACCTGAACTTCGGCAATCCCCACAACCCGGAGATCTTCTGGCAGCTGAAGGAATCGGTCCGCGGCCTTGCCGAGGGCTGCCGGGCGTTCGGTGCCCCCGTCACGGGTGGGAATGTCTCGCTCTACAACCAGCGCGGCGCCCTCGGGGCCATCGACCCCACGCCCACCGTCGCCGTGGTGGGGCTGATCGAAAAGCCCGAGCACATCACGACCCAGTGGTTCAAGGATGTGGGCGACGTGATCCTGCTTCTGGGTTCCCCAGTGGACCTCAACGATCCCCTCCAGGGACTCGGTGGCAGTGTCCAGCTCCAGGCGGCCCACGGAAAGAAGACCGGCCTCCCGCCGCGAGTGGATCTCGAGACCGCCAAGACCCTGCACACCTCGGTGCTCGGCCTCATCCGCGAGGGGGTGGTGAAGAGCGCCCACGATTGCAGCGAGGGGGGCCTCGCCGTGTGTCTGGCCGAATCCTGCATGAGCCAGCAGATCGCGCGCGGCACGCCGCGGCTGATCGGTGCCCAGGTGGAGCTCCCCGCCCCGGCCGCAGGGTCCCCGGCGCCCCGCCTGGACGCCCTGCTCTTCGGCGAGACTCAGAACCGCATCGTGATCACGGTGGCTTCCCAGGATGCCGGACGGGTCCTCAAGCAATGCGGGATCCTCGGCGTCCCGGCACAGCGACTGGGAACGGTGGGCGGTGACGTGCTCTCGATCCGTTCCGGCACGACGACGCTCGAGTCCCCTGTGGCGGAACTGCACGACATCTGGTGGAACGCCATCGCCCGCGCGATGGGTTGAAGCGATCGTCCGTTCCCCAGCCTTGCCCGGGATCCCACGCTGCCCATGCTCGGAGGATGGTCGGAAGGCGGAGTCATCGGCTTTGGTTCTGGATTCTCGGGCTCGCGATCGGCCTCCCGGCGGCAGGACTCGCCGTCCTGACTGGGGTCTTCCTGTCCAGTCGCGCCCTGTTGGAGGGCACCGTGTCGGGAACCGGCGTCCAGAATCGGGTCGAGATCGATCGCGACGCCCTGGGCATTCCCACCGTCCGGGCGGAAAGCCGGATCGACCTGGCGTTCGCCACCGGATTCCTCCACGCGCAGGACCGCTTCTTCCAGATGGACCTGCTCCGTCGCAATGCCGCCGGTGAGCTGGCGGAACTCCTGGGTGTGGCGTTGGCCGACTATGACGGTGAGATGCGACGCCACCGGCTGCGGCAGACCGCAAAGACCGCCCTCGCCGCGGCTCCCGACCATCAACGGGCCGTCGTCCAGGCCTACACCGAGGGGGTCAACGCCGGCCTTGGCTCGCTGCGGGCGAGACCCCCGGAGTACATCCTCCTGAACCAGGTCCCGCGGGCCTGGGATCCGGTCGACTCCCTCCTCGTGTCCCTTCTGATGTCCGAACGGCTCCAGGACGCCGAGGGTTCGAACGACCGGCGTCGGGGCCTGCTCGCGGAGGTCCTCCCGAGGGAAGCCCTGGCCTTCTTGGATCCGAGTGCCTCGGAGTGGGAGGCGGCACTGGATGGCTCGACCACCGAGATCGCCCCCATTCCCTCGCCCGGGACGATCGAGT
>CAZZKQ010000471.1:0-3073 GCA_964654875.1 uncultured Verrucomicrobiota bacterium
CAGCTGGCGTTTGTTCCCCGACCTGCCGTGGAATTCTATCAGGACTGGGTGCGCCAACACGGCATTGGACACGTGGCAGCCGCATTCGAACCTGACATCCCCGTGGTCGCCGGTGAGGCCAGTCCGATCCTGATCGAGGCACCGGCTTCGATGCGAGCGGCTGTCGGTGACCCGGTGAACTGGAGTCTCCCCCCGGGATGGACGCTGGTGGGTCGTGCCACCCGACTCGGAACGGTGGCGGACGGCAGGCAGCGTTTCGCGGTCCAGATCCGTCCGCCGGAGGGACATCCCGCCGACGCGGAGATCCGCGTGTCGATCCCGGGCGCGGTGGTCTCCGAAGAGGTCAAGGCCCGGCTGCATCCGGTGCCGCAGACCCGGGCCAACCGATTGCGGACGGACCCGGATCTGGACGCGCCTCTCGATGGTGCCGTCTGGAAAACGCTTCCGGACCACCCGATCGAGTCCGGATGGACCTGGCAGGGCACTGCCACCAGCCCGGCGGATTGCAGTGGGCGGTTCCGGGTGGCCCGCACTGCAACCCATCTCTGGATCGAGATCCGGGTCCACGACGATGTCGTGGTCACCAACATCGAACCCAACGACATCAAGGGTCACTGGCGTAGTGATTCGGTGGAGCTCTGCCTCGATCCCCAGCCGGGTTCCGCCCACACGCTCGGCTGTTACAAGCTCGGCATTTTTCCGTCGGATACCACCGGCCGGGTCCGGGCTTCTCGTGATGCCGACGCGAACCCCGGCGTGGTGGAGTCCACATCACCCGGCACCCGGATCCATTCGGCACGGACGCCGGACGGTTACCTCATCCGGGCGGCGATCCCGTTCTCGGAGATCGCACCGAAGGGCAGGTCGATCGGGACTCGTCTGGGGTTCAACGTGCTGATCTACGACGGCGACAAGGCCGATGCGGTCCCCGGGGAGAACATCAACCGGGTCCGTCTGGCCTGGGCGCCAAGATCCGGGGTCCAGGGGCGTCCAGAAGACTGGGGGCGGCTGGATCTTCGGTGACGGCGTTCCGCTGCGCCTGTGTGGGGTGGCCTCCTGATCCCCGGCGATGGGGAAGCACGCCGCCGTTGGGCCGTGTGCAGGGACCGAGTTCCGGCTTGCTGGTGTCCGGGACCGCTGCCATAGACTTGCCTTCTCGTGAGCGCCACCGCCATCGGACTGGATGCGTCGATGTACCCGATTGCCATCGGGATTATTGCCATTGGACCGGGGCCCTGTCGCTGAACGAGATTTTCGGAGATCGAAAGCCCCGTTCCGCGACACGGAACGGGGCTTTCGGTTTTTAGAAACCTTAGAGCACCACCCTAATGAAGACACGCCAGGTCGAGATCTACGACACCACGCTGCGCGACGGCGCCCAGGCCGAGGGCATCAACTTCTCGCTCGCCGACAAGCTCCGGATCGCGGAGCGGCTGGACCAGTTTGGTGTGCACTTCATCGAGGGGGGATGGCCGGGATCGAATCCCAAGGACCTCGAGTTCTTCCGACAGGCCGCCCGCCGCCGCTGGCGCTCCGCCCGCATCACGGCATTCGGGTTCACCCGTCGCAAGGGTGTCGCGGTGGAGGACGATTCCCAGGTCCAGATGCTGCTCGATGCGGAGTCGCCGGCCGTCACCGTCGTCGGCAAGACCTGGCTGCTGCACGTCCATGAGGTGCTTCGGGTGAAGCCCGACGAGAACCTGGCGATGATCGCCGACACGATCCGCTACCTGAAGGACCATGGCCGGTTCGTGGTGTACGACGCCGAGCACGCCTTCGACGGATTCAAGGATGCCCCCGACTACGCTCTCGCCACCTGGCAGGCGGCGGAGAAGGCCGGCGCCGACGTCGTCTGCCTCTGCGACACCAACGGCGGTTGCCTACCCTCCGAAGTGGCCCGGATCACGGCATTCGCACACGGCAGGCTCAACACCCGGATCGGGATCCACACGCACAATGATTGCGGATTCGGCGTGGCCAACGGGATCGCCGCGCTGGAGTCGGGGGCCTCGCAGATCCAGGGCACCATCAACGGGTATGGGGAGCGGACCGGGAACTGCAACCTGACCAGCGTCATACCGACCCTGCAGTTCAAGCTGGGCTGGAAGGGCGTGCCTTCGAAATCGCTTCCGAAGCTCAAGGAGCTGTCGGAGTTCGTGGACGAGATCGCCAACGTCCGGCATGACCCCCGACAGCCGTGGGTCGGACAGACCGCCTTCGCCCACAAGGGAGGGATCCATGTGCATGCGATCGAGCGGGTGGCCCGCAGCTACGAGCACATCCAGCCCGAGGCCATCGGAAATATCCGACGCGTCCTGGTCAGTGACATGTCCGGCCGCACCAACATCTTGCTCAAGGCCCAGGAGCTTGGGTTCCGGCTGGCCGCCGACGCGCCCGAGACCCGGGCCATCACGGCCCGGGTCAAGGAGCTCGAGGCCCAGGGCTTCGAGTATGAGGCGGCCGAGGCCTCGCTGGCGCTTCTCATTCGGGGCATCCTCGACCACAACCCGGAGCTGCTCTTCACGGTGGAGGACTACCACGTCTCGATGCGCGGCCATGGCACGACCTCGACCTGCGAGGCCACCGTCAAGGTCCGGGTCGGAAAGACGGTCCACCACACCGTGGCGGATGGCGACGGTCCGGTGAACGCCCTCGACGGCGCCCTGCGATCGGCCCTCGCGAAGTCCTTCCCGAAGCTCAAGGCGATCCGTTTGACCGACTACAAGGTCCGCATCCTCGACGGCGTGGCCGGGACGGGAGCGAAGACGCGGGTGCTGATCCAGTCGACCGACGGCCGCCGCGAATGGGGCACCGTGGGGGTGAGCGAGAACATCATCACCGCCTCGTTGCAGGCGCTGGTCGACTCCATGGAGTACGCGCTGCTCAAGCGGTAGCAGTCCGGGAGGATCCAACGCGGCACCGTGGAGGATGGCCACCCAGGTCTGGAGCCGGAACTCCCCCCCACTTCAGGTTAGGGGATCGGATGGCCTTCAAGGTCTCCGCAACGGTGAGTCCCTGTCGGGCCTCGGTGGCCAGCCGGCGGCACCGGTCGACCCAGAACGTGCGCTCGGAT
>CAZZKQ010000472.1:0-3042 GCA_964654875.1 uncultured Verrucomicrobiota bacterium
GTGGTCTGCCGGATTCCCTCTATCCCGAGCGTTTTGTGCCGGAGGGCCAGCTGGACACCGTCCACCCGATTGTCATCGCCGGCCGCAATTTTGGCTGCGGCAGCTCCAGGGAGCATGCCCCGATCGCCATGGGTTCAGCCGATTGCCGTTGCGTCGTGGCCGAGAGTTTTGCACGGATCTTCTTCAGAAACTGCGTCGCCACCGGGGAGCTCTACCCCATCGAATGCGGGGAACGCCTCTGCGATCTCTTCAAGACCGGGGATGTGGCCACGGTCGACATCGATGCCAATACCGTCCGCCACCACGGCACGGGAAAGGTCTACTCCCTGAAACCGCTCGGCGAGGTCCGCCCCGTCATTGATGCGGGTGGAATCTTCGAGTACGCGCGTGCGACCGGGATGATGTCCACCTGACCATCCCCCGTGGGCTCCCAGCCGTCCATGTGGGGTCGGAGGGCGTTCACCTTGGTTGAATTGCTGGTGGTCTGCGCTGTGATCGCGATCCTGGCCGCCCTGCTGGTTCCCGCTGTGGGACGCGCCAAGGAGGCCGGGAAGGCGGCCCAGTGCCAGTCCAATCTCCGTCAGCTCCTCCTCGTCACCCAGCTGTATTGGGATGACCATGGACGGACGTTCTCCGAGCGCACGATCCGTACCAACGGGGGCTGGCGCTATTGGTTTGGGTGGTTGGGCGATGGAACCGAGGGCGCCCGCGCCTTCAGGCCCGAGGAAGGGGTCCTCTGGCCCTACCTCCGGGGACGCGGCATCGACCGCTGCCCGTCACTGAATCGCAACCGGGCCTATTTCAAGGCCAAGACCCTGGAGGCCGCCCACGGATATGCCTACAATCTGGTCCTTGGCCCCCGGGGGGCTCCAGGACTCGCCCCCAACAGCTTCAACAACCCGTCCGGGCTTGCCGTCTTCACCGACGGAGGCCAGATCAACGACTTCCTGGCCCCGGCAACCCCCGAGCGTCCCATGCTCGAGGAGTTCTACTTCTTCGACACCAATCGCCTCAGCGCCACGGTGCATTTCCGCCATGGCCACCGCGCCCAGTCGGCCTTCGCCGACGGACATGTCGCCCAGATGCGACCCGCCCTTGGCAGCGAGGATCGCCGGCTTCCTCCGGAACTCTGCGGACGCCTCCCCGACGACATGATCCTGCCCTGATGGGTCAGCCGTGGCGGAGCAGGAACCGGTCGATCTCCTCCCGACGAGGAGCGGAATCCATGGCACCCCGACGCTGGACAGAAATCGCA
Organism: uncultured Verrucomicrobiota bacterium; assembly: GCA_964654875.1. Lineage (GTDB taxonomy): Bacteria > Verrucomicrobiota > Verrucomicrobiia > Limisphaerales > UBA9464 > UBA9464. The sequence goes on from CAZZKQ010000472.1 coordinate 1,256, forward strand.
GCGGCCGCCTGCGCGAAGGACACCGCCTCGGCCAACCCCCTGCCCTCGGACCACGCCACGGCGAATGCCCCGTTGAAGACATCCCCGGCAGCGACGGTGTCCACGGCACGGACGCGGAAACCAGGGACCATGGAATGGATTCCATCGCCCGAGACAAACACCCCGGCGGACCCCATCGTGATCAGCACATATGAGGGACCCTGGTCCCTGAGCTTCTGCGCGGCCCGCGCTGCCGACCGGGGTGAAGTGATCCGAACCCCGGACAACAGGGAAGCCTCGGTCTCATTGGGGGTCAGGCAGGTGACCCGACCGAGGATCGAGGGGCCCAGACTCCGGGCCGGTGCGGGATTCAAGAGGACAGGAACCCGGTGACCCGACGCCAACCGAACCGTTTCCTGCACCGCTGCATCCGGGATCTCAAGTTGCATCAGCACCACGTCGGCCTTCCTGAAGGCCTCCTCGGCACGACGCACCTCTGCGGTTCCGAGCCGGGCATTGGCTCCCGGGGAGACCGCAATGGCATTCTGTCCGGACGTCTCCACCAGGATCAGTGCGGATCCCGACGGGGCCCGGGGATCCCGGCCGAGATACCGAACCCCCAAGCCTTCCCCGCGACATCGCCGGGAAAGCTGTGCCCCGAAGTCATCCGATCCGATCCGGCCCACGAACTCGACTCGTCCTCCTGACCGGGCGGCCGCCACGGCCTGGTTGGCTCCCTTGCCACCGGGAAGACTCTCGAACCCCTCCGCCATGCGGGTCTCGCCTGCCGCAGGAAGACGATCCAGGCGAGCCACCAGATCCATGTTGGTGCTGCCCACGACCACCACCCTCGGACCCGATCGCCGTCCACCGTGCCACGTCGCGAGGCCCATACGCCATCCTGGTCACGCAAGGATCTCCGACAGCACCTCACCATGCACATCGGTCAGCCGGCGCTCGATGCCGTTGTGATAGAAGGTGAGCCGCTCGTGATCCAATCCCATGAGCTGAAGGATCGTGGCGTGGAAATCGTAGACCGTCGTCACCTTCTCCACCGCACGATACCCGAACTCATCCGTCGCGCCGTAGCTGAACGGAGCGCGAACCCCTGCGCCGGCCAACCAGCCCGTGAACCCGCTGGGGTTGTGGTCCCGTCCGCTGGCCCCCGCCTGGAAGGTCGGCATCCGACCGAACTCCGTGCACCAGACCACCAGGGTGTTCTCGAGGAGACCCCGCTGCTTCAGATCGATGATCAGGGCCGCCGTCGGCTGGTCGAAGATCTCGCCATGCACCGTGTACTGGTCCTTCAGGACCTTGTGCCCGTCCCAGTTGCTCGTGCCTTCGCCACCCACCTGATAGGCCCCGTTGAACAGCTGCACGAACCGGACGCCCTGTTCGATGAGTCGTCGGGCCAGGATGCAGTTCCGGGCATAGCCCGCCTTGATGTCCTGGGTCCGATCCCCCTTGGCATCGGCTCCGTAGAGGCGAAGGACATGTTCGGATTCGGTCGACAGATCGCAGACCTCCGGAACGGACAGCTGCATCCGTGCCGCGAGCTCATAGCTGGAGATCCGTGCGGCCAGTTCGGTGTCGCCCGGGTACCCCTCGAGCTGGTGACGATTGATCTTCGCGATGAACTCCCGGGTGGCCCTGTCCGTCCCGGGATCAATCCGGATCGGGCGGGCCAGGTTGCGCAGGGGCTTGGTCGCATTGAAATCCGTCCCCTGGAATGCCGCAGGCAGGAAGCCGGGGTTCCAGCAGTTCCCACTGGTCTGGGGCGCCCCCCGGGGATCCGGGATGGCGACATA
>CAZZKQ010000473.1:0-3035 GCA_964654875.1 uncultured Verrucomicrobiota bacterium
GAGAGATGGCGGCCCGGCGTGGATGCCGATGCCGGCGACGAGGAGCGGGACGAAGTCTGCCGGAGCGTGGTCCCGGCGCGGACGACGGGTGGGCTGGAGGCTCCACGGGCGGGGAGCCCCGCACCCAGTGCCGCAGGGCACTACGGCACCCAGTGCGCACCGATGATGGGTTCGAGAACGGTCATGCGGGAAAATCGTCCGGTTTGAGTCGGGTGAGAAACTCACCGGCCGGCAGGATCAGGATGCCGTCGCGCAGCAGGCGATCGGTTCCGCGATAGACCAGGTAGCGGCGGCTTTCCGGGTAGTCCTCCCCGAAGCTCCGCAGCCCGCGTAGATCTTCCGGACGAACCCGATCGCTGTTTTTGACCTCGACGGCGAAAAGCCCTGACGCGCCATAGATGACACAATCGACTTCCACCTGATTGCGCGTCTGCCAGTAATGGAGACGGTGATCGCCCTCGCTGTAATCGCACCAGGCCCGCAGGTGCTGCGCGACCAACCCCTCCAGCGCGGCTCCATCGATCTCGGCGGTGGAATCCAGCGGCCCGGTCGCACGGTTCGAACGAAACACGCCCGAGTCGAAATAGTAGAACTTCGGGTGCGCTGCCATTGCCCGTTTGGCCCGCCGGGTGAACACCGGCACCTGGAAGCCCAGCAACAGGTCCTCGAGGATGTTCAGATAACCTTCGGCCGTCTTGCGGTTCACCTGGCAATCCCGGGCCACGCTCGACAGGTTGAGCACGCTCGCCTGTGAAAACGCGATCCCCTCGAGGAAGCGCGAGAAGGAGCCGACCTGGCGTACCAACCCCTCCGCCTGCACTTCCTCGCGCAGGTAGAGGCCGCTGTAGGCGCGCAACGTCTCGGCAGGATCGATTGCGCCCCGCACCACCGGCAGCATCCCCAGCCGCAGGGCATCGTTCAGATCCAGGCTCGTTCCCAGCTCCGCCGCCATGAAGGGATGCAGGGTTTTCCATGCCGCTCGGCCCCCCAGGAGGTTCACCCCGCCCCGCCGCAGCTTGCGCGCGCTCGATCCCGTCAGCACGAACTGCAACCCCCGCCGCTCCTCGATCAGCCCATGCACCACCTCGAGCAAGGCCGGGAGCTTCTGCACCTCGTCGATCACCACCGTTTTCGCGTCGGGCGCTCCTGCAATCCGCTCGCGCAGCCGTTCCGGACGCGCCGACATCTCTCGCAGTTCGCCGGGATCCAGCAAATCCACCCGCACCGCGTCCGGATACCGCTGGCGCGTCCATAGGGTCTTGCCCGTGCCGCGCGGACCCAGCAGGAAAAAGGTTCCCAAGGGCGGACGGAAAAATCGCGGATTCAATTCCATTCTGCGTCGCATAATGGAATTGGCGTATCCGATTTGCAAGATGCCGCGCGGAAACACGGAGGAAGGGGCGTAGGGCCGGGGCGACGGGACTCACACGGTGACGCGGAGGCGTGTGGGGAGGGGAGAAGGTTGAGGGTTGAGAGTTGAGAGAGGGAGCCTTGGACGGATGCCGAAGGCGTCCGCCGATGGCTGATGCAGTGCCCTGCGTCACTGGGCGGGAGCGCCCACGAGGGTCAACGCCAACGGCGTTGGGGCCTCCAGCCCAGGGTTGGTCCGAGGAACGAGGACCTACCCTGGGAGACCGAGATGGGATCGAGGTCAACCGCAACGCGGTTGCGGTCGGTTGGGATGGGGACACAGGGAGGCCATTGGCACCACGACGCGAGAGCGAGATCGAGGCGCAACCGCGTTGCGGTTGGAATGACGGTGGGGACCGGTCACCCAGGGTGGCCTCGCGGGCTCGGCAACCCTGGGCTGGAGGACGGAATCCCGTTGGGATTCAAACCGGGGTCAGGCCCACCGGTGCGGGTGAGAGGATCCCGTCTCCCTTCACGGGTGCACGACGCGTAGCGGGTTGGGATGGGGCCGTGGCGGAGCACAGCCCTACCGTCTCTGCTCCGCGCCTTCGCGTCGCCGTGTGAGACCCTCTGCCCTCCGGAAAACCCCGGCGGACCGAAACAAAAACCCGCATCCTCGCGGGGAGGATGCGGGTGGATTCAGGAACCCCTCTGGATCACCAGGCCTTGGCGACGCCCGGCATCGGGATCTCGTAGTTCCCGTCGGCGTCAGGCAACGCCTTCATCTTGGCGTTCCACGAGAGCTCGTCGGGGAAGTAGCTGAGCTGGGACTTCAGACCCTCGTCCCAGCTGATCTCCTTGCCGGAGTAGGTGGCCATGCGGCCCAGGATGGACGTCATGGTCGAGTGCGCGCCGTAGAAGCCCTCGTTGTACGGGGTGTTCTTGCGGATCGCCTCGAACAGGTCGTCGTGCTCCTGCTGGTAGGGATCGACCGACTTGCCGCGATAGCGCCACTCCTGGCCTCCGGTGGGGCGGATGAGCTTGCTGCCGACGGCGCTGGAGCCCTTGGTGCCGATGGCGTGCTCGTTGACCTCGCTCCAGCATCCGGGCTGATGACGGCACTGGCTGAAGCAGATGCTGCCATCGGGGTAGGTGAACTCCACCATGTGGTGGTCATAGATCTGGCCGTACCGCTTGTCGGTCAGGACCTGACGTCCGCCCATGCCGCGGGCCTTCACCGGATGGGCGTTCTTCACCCAGTTGGCGACGTCGAGGTTGTGGATGTGCTGCTCGGCGATGTGGTCACCGCAGAGCCACACGAAATAGTACCAGTTGCGCATCTGGTACTCCATCTCGGTCTGCTCCGTCTTGCGCGGGTTGACCCAGACGCCCGCGTCGTTCCAGTAGACGCGCTGGGCGGTGATGTCGCCGATGGCACCGTCCTGGAGCTTCTTGATGGTCTCGATGTAGCCGGGGTCGTGATGGCGCTGGAGGCCGACACCGACCTTGAGGCCCTTGCGGTTGGCCTCCTCGGCGGCGGCGAGGAACTGGCGGACACCGGGGGCGTCGGTCGCGACCGGCTTCTCGGCGAAGACGTGCTTGCCCTGCTTGATGGCCTCGGCGAACTGCATCGGGCGGAATCCGGGAGGCGTGGCGAGGATGACGACGTCGGCGGCGGAGATCGC
>CAZZKQ010000474.1:0-3031 GCA_964654875.1 uncultured Verrucomicrobiota bacterium
GGGCCTTGGAAAACATCGGGCTGGCAAGCAAACAAAGACTCGCGAAAAACGGTTTCAGTGAACGCTTTTTCATTTAGTTGAAAGTCGCTAATGTAAGCCTTGGTCGGAAGCGATCACCAATGACGGTTCCGAACTGGAGAGTCGCGGTCAAGGGGGATTCATTGCGAATCTTGAGAGTCGGAAGATGTAAAATGCTCTGAACGTCCAACCTGTTCCGACATCGTTCCGTTTAACCCAGCAATTTATCTCAGTGCCCTAAGTTTGGCCGTCAAATCGGAACTCACCCCCCATGCACCACCACCCGCCGCGCATGCGGCGTCTTCCGGTGCTCCCAGACATAGATCCCCTGCCAGGTCCCCAGGGCCAGTTCCCCCTCCCGGATCGGGATCGATAGGTGGACCCCCATCAGGGCGGAGAGGATGTGGGCGGGCATGTCGTCGTTGCCCTCAGCGGTGTGGATGAACCGGCGCCAGCCGTCGGGCACCAGGTCGGCGAAAAAGGTGTCGAAGTCCCGGCGCACGTCAGGATCGGCGTTTTCCTGGATCACAAGGGAGGCCGAGGTGTGGCGCAGGAACAGGGTGCAGAGGCCCGTCTGGATGCCGGTGCTGCGGACCCAGGCAGTGACCTCGCGGGTGATTTCGTGAAATCCCCGGCCTCGGGTCTGCACTACGAGTTCAGTCTGGTGTGGCGTCATGGCGACAGCGTTCTTCGGAGCCCGGTGAAGTGACAGCCGGGAATCGTTCTGACGTCCGCGGCTTGGGTCACATCCCGAGGGCAATGTGGGCTACCTCCGATCCGGTGGAGGGACCGGGTTGAGGGGAATCTCCAGCAGTCGGGGTCCCATGCAGGCATGGGCGGTGTGGAATCGGGTTCCGTTGGCGATCGGTCCGAGGAACGTCCCGCGCTGGATGTCACACCCCGCCGCCCAGTCCGAGAATGCGGGGACGACGAGCACCTCTCGGGACACGATGAAACAGGGCACCTTGGCCTCTGTCGCCACGCCATCCCCCAGGCGCAGTGCGGGGTGTTCGTGTCCGATGATCTGGAACGCCTCGGCTCCCTCGAGCGAGAAGGTCTCCGGAGGGTTCCGAACGGGCGCCGTGTCTCCATGGTGGAGGAGACAGCCTCCCATCGACACGGATGAGACCAGCTGGACCGAGCGCGGAAGGCGTTCGAGAAGTCTTCCGAGGTTCCGGTCGTGGTTCCCGGTGCAGACGGTCCAGGTCACCTCTGGTGGAATGGCGCCGGCGAGCTGATGCAGGGCCTCTTCAACTCCGGGTTGTCGCGTCGCCTGATGGACTAGGTCGCCGAGGACGATGAGGTGCCTGGGTTGGTACTCGCGCAACAGGGCGGCCACACGGGTGGAAGTGGTCTCTGGCGTGGTGACCGGCAGGAGAGCGCCGCGATGGCGTTGGACCCAGGAGTAGCCCAGGTGGAGGTCGGCAAGGGCGAGGAGGCCTTCACTGGGCAGAACCATGGCACGTCGCGCGTCCAGGACGACCTCGATCCCGGTGGCGAGCTGGACCTTCCGAATGCCGGTCGAGGGCATTGGGCGTGGGTTCACCACGTCTTCCATGGGGCCTTCTCCTCGACCCAGAGCCGATCCAGCATCTGGTGCTCCCGGAAGGGGTCCATGCACGGCCTGAACCCATTGTGGCCGAGGGTCTTCAACCGGGCCTCCCAGGCGAGCCGTTCCATGGGGCATCCGCCCACGGGTGCCGTGGGCTTGGGGCGGTATTCGGGTTCCTCGCGGAGCCGTGCGCCGAGTCCGCCGCGCAGAATGAGACAACCAGCATGGTCATGTCACCGTATCGGGTGTCGGCTGCCGAGGCGAGGCCGGGCACGAGGCTTGAATTTTACCCCGTTTCGGGCGTCCCCTTGTTCCGCAACCGATGTCCCACCACGCTCCCAACCCCGAGCATCTGGCCCTGACACGCCGTCAGTTCCTCGATCGTTGCGGCATGGGGATGGGCTCGCTGGGGCTGGCGTCGCTGCTCGGGTCGCTGGATCCATTGCGGGCGGCGGAGGCCGGGTTCACAAACCCATTGCTGCCAAAGCCTCCGCAGTTCGCGGGTCGGGCGAAGCGGGTGATCCACATCTTCCTCAATGGTGGGGCGTCGCACGTCGACACCTTTGATCCGAAACCCGCGCTCGACCGCTGGCACGGGAAGGAGATCCCGGTCCACTTCGCGACGGAGCGCAAGACCGGGGCGGCCTACCGATCCCCGTTCACGTTCCGACGATATGGGCAGAGCGGACTCGAGATCTCGGACCTGTTCCAGCACACGGCCCGGCATGCGGATGATCTCTGTGTGATCCGTTCGATGAAGGCGGATGTCCCGAATCATGAGCCGTCGCTGCTCCTGATGAACTGCGGGGAGGCCCGGCTGCCCCGTCCGAGCTTTGGCTCGTGGGTCACTTATGGTCTGGGGTCCGAGAATCAGAACCTCCCAGGATTCATTGCGATGTGTCCGGGCGGCTACCCAATCCAGGAATCCCAGAACTGGCAGAGCGGATTTCTGCCGGGCACCTATCAGGGCACCTACATCAATACCGAGAACACCCGGTTGGAGAAACTGATCGAGAACATCAACAACCGGTACACGTCACTGCCGGAGCAGCGGGCCCAACTGGACCTGCTCCAGGCCCTCAACGAGCGGCACCGGCGGGCCCGTGCGGCCGATGCCCAGATGGAGGCCCGGGTCCAGAGCTTCGAGCTGGCCTATCGCATGCAGATGGAGGCGGCGGATGCCTTCGACATCCAGCGGGAGCCCGCGGCGGTGCGGGAACGGTACGGCGACAGCGTCCAGGCCCGTCAGCTCCTGATCGCCCGTCGGCTGGTGGAGCGCGGGGTGCGGTTCGTGCAGGTCTGGCATGGGGCGGGGCAGCCGTGGGACAACCACGATGACATCGAGACCAACCACCGGAATCTGGCGGGTCAGTGTGACCGGGCGATCGCGGCGCTCCTGACCGATCTCATGTATCGGGGGATGCTGGATGACACTCTGGTGATCTGCGGGGGTGAGTTTGG
>CAZZKQ010000475.1:0-3027 GCA_964654875.1 uncultured Verrucomicrobiota bacterium
CGTGGCCCCGAGCAGCGTCAGGACAAGAAGTTCGGGGCGGAACCGCACCCGCGAGTTATTCGACCGGGCGGCGTCCGGGGCAAGGTTGAAGAGCCTCGACCGTCGACCCTCTCAACTCCCCTTTGCCCTTCCCCGCGCCAACCCACTAGGCTTCCCGCGTGGAGTGGCAGCAGATCGCAGCTCTGGGCGTCGTCGGGGTCACGGTGGCCCTCATGGCGTGGCGCCTGTTCCGTCCGCGCCGACTCGACTTCCGCAAATCCACCGGCTGCGGCTGCGGATCCACGTCCAACCCGGTCGGACTCGTCGTCACCGGACGCCGCGGAGAACGTCCCCAGATCGTGCTGAAGACACACCACCGATGAACCGAGCCCACGGCCTACTTAAGATCCTGATCACGGGCCTCCTCACCGTCCTGATCAGGATCGACACCCCCGCTGCGGATACCGCATCGGGTCCGCGGGAACAGGCTGACGGCCAGTCCCTCGCCCGGGAGGTGCGATCGCTGCAGCCCGCCTCGACCACCACCAACCGGGCCACCCTTGAGATCCGCAACGCCGCCGGGAAACGTCGCCGTGTGCCTGTCGTCATCGAGACCATTGCTCCAACCCCCGGCACCGACCAGTGGTCGACCCGGTATCGGACCCGCCCCGCGGACGCCGCCGTTGGAGAGTCCCTGGAGATCGTGCACCGCGCCCATGCGGCACCGGAATATCGGCTGGAGGGAACCCCGGGAACGGCAGACTCCCCGATCGCCACCAACGGCTCCGGACGGTCCTTCGCCGGATCCGACTTCAGTCTCGCCGATCTGGGCCTCGAGTTCCTCCACTGGCCCCAGCAACGGCTGATCCCCGCTCCGAAGGACAACCCCCACATGGTCAAAGGGCGTTCCTGCCGGGTCCTCGAAAGCCGCAACCCCACCGGCACGCCCTACTCACGGGTGGTGTCCTGGATCGATCTCGAATTCCGGGGGCTGATCCAGGCGGATGCCTACGACGGCCGGGGGCAGCTCCTCAAACAGTTCAGTGTGGGCTCGTTCAAGAAGGTCGATGGCGCCTGGCGCCTCAAGGACATGGAGATCATCGACGAGCAGCGCGGTACCAAGACCCGACTCGAGTTCGAGCTGACGGTTCCGCAGTGAGCCCCCGAACGGATCCGACACTTGGTTCCGGGGTCAGGCGCCGGATCGGGGGTGCGACCCGGAAGCGAGTGCCTCGGATCGGGACTTCGGGACAGCGCCCAGGGCCTCCATGAGCTGCCTCTGGAGAAGTGTGACGAGGTTGCGAGCGGCGTTGGGCGTCGGCGCGAGGGCGGGAAGCTCCGACCAGTCCGCGTCGATCAGCGGGTTCAACACCTCGCCAACCCCGGTCCGGCCCACCGATTCCGCTCCACGGGGGTCGAGTCCCATCTCGACGAGCAGACGGGCCTCGAAAGCGAGCACCATGCGGGGCTGATGGGGTTGGGTCTCCAGGGCCGTGAGCCAGGAACGGAACAGCGCATGGAATTCCGGAATCGGCGTGTCTTCCTCGGTCGCCCGCTCCAGCAACGCCACTGCGTAGGCGACCTGGACGAGCTTGGCGTAGTCGGTGCGGAGTCGTTCGTGACGTTCAACCGGGACGAATTCCCGGAATGTGTGGAGATGGGATCGGCTCGACCGTACGAAGCCCAGGGCGCCGGCGAACAGGAGGTCCACCGGGGCGGCATGGCCTGATTTCGGCTTCCGGATGCCCTTGGCGAGGGTGCCGAACCGACCGTGTTCGGCTGTGATCCAGTGCAGGATGAGGCTGGTGTCGGAGAACGGATGGATCCGCACGATCACCCCCTCGGCCTGTTCCAGCGGTGCGGCGCCCATGGTGCGTCCGGATCAGCCAAACCGCTTCACCAGGCGGTTCTCCTCCCGTTTCATGACCCGACGCACCCCCGGCTCCAGGTCGTCGAACCCCCGCAGGTGGAGGATGCCATGGAGCACGTAGCGACGGACCTCCTGATCCCAGGTCGTGCCGAACTCCCGCGCCTGACGGATCGCCTCCGCCACGCAGATGAAGAGTTCCCCGCAGACCCGGTCCCGGGTGCTGCCCTGGTCGAAAGTGATGATGTCGGTCGGGCCTTCGTGCCCCAGGAACTGCTGGTTCAACTCCGCCGAACGACGGGCGCTGACCAGATGGAGTCCGAGTTCCGCCGACTGCCCAGCCTCGGCCTGCACCTTCTCGACGAGGGATCGCAGCGCCCGGGTGTCGACCTTTCGATCCCGCTGCCGGTTGGAGATCACCAGTCGCACCTCCGGCACCGATATCGGGGCTCCGCCCCGCGATGGCTTCCGTCGGTTTTTTACGGTGTTCCGGGTGGCCATGCGGGACCGGGGCTGGAACTCACACCGCCACCGCGACGTCGCGGGGCACCTCCGGGAGAATCCGGGCCAGGATGCGGTCGGCATCCATGCCCTCGGCCTCAGCCTCGAAGTTGGCGATGAGCCGATGTCGCAGCGCCGCGGGTGCCATCGCGGCGATGTCGTCGAAACCCACATTGAACCGTCCCTGGGTGAGGGCGCGCACCTTGGCCGCGAGCACCAGCACCTGCGCCCCGCGGGGACTGCTCCCGAACCGGAGATACTGGGTGGCGACAGCGGCCGCCGTCGGTGTCCCCGGATGAGTCGCCAACACCAGGCGCACCGCGTAGTCCTTCACATGCGAAGCGATCGGCACGCCCCGGACCAGGGCCTGGAGCGACACCAGGGTGTCGCGATCCAGCACCCGTTCCGCCGTCACAGACACGCCCTCCGTCGTGCGGTTGAGGATCTCGGTCAGCTGCTCCCGGGAGGGATAGCGGACCAGCAGCTTGAAGAAGAACCGGTCGAGCTGGGCCTCCGGCAGCGGATAGGTGCCTTCCTGGTCGATGGGATTCTGGGTCGCCAGCACGAAGAAGGGCCGTGGCAGCGGACGCACCTCGCCGCCGACCGTCACCTGCCCCTCCTGCATCGCCTCGAGCAGGGCCGACTGCGTCTTGGGCGTGGCCCGGTTGATCTCGTCGGCC
>CAZZKQ010000476.1:0-3004 GCA_964654875.1 uncultured Verrucomicrobiota bacterium
CCAGCTCCGCGTTGGCGTAGGTGTAGTCGGCATCGAGCAGCCGCAGGGCACTGGCGTTGTCCTGGATCAGGGACCAGACGAACTCCACCGGTTCAGCCACCATGGCGTCCCGGAGGGTATCGGTGAACTGGGGGAATTTCCTGCGGTCCGGTTGGGTGGTGGTGTGGAGGGTCTTCGTCCCCAGCCATTGGCTGGTGAACTGGTCCACGAAGACCCGGGCCTTCGGGTCCGACAGCATCCGGCGCACCTGTCGCTCCAGTTCCGTATCGCCCAGCAGGGACTGGTTTCGGGCCGCCTCCAGCAGCGCTTCGTCGGGCATCGAGGACCAGAGAAAGTAGCTCAGCCTGGAGGCCAGTTCGTAGGGGTCGATCCGCCACGGTGTCGCCTGATCCCGCTCCTGTTCGATCCGGAACAGGAACCGGGGCGACACCAGCACCGCCTTGTAGGCCGCCTTGAGAGCGGTCTTCGGATCGGCTCCATGGCGGCGGGTCCGGTCATAGAGTCCCATCAGACGGGTGAGGTCGGGGCCCTCGGCGGGTCGACGGAACGCCTTCCGGGTGAACTCGATCAGGTTGCGTCGGGCTGTCTCCCGGTCGGTCCGGTGCCAGGCGGGCTGGATCGGGAACAGGTGATCCTCCGGGGCCGCCGCGAGAAGATCTTCGGCAGCTCCCAGGTACCGCTCCATCAGGATCGGGGGCACGTAGAGGGTGTCGGCGTTGTTGTCGAACCCACCGCCACCACCGCCGTCTGCGGGAAAAGCGTTTGCCGGGCTCAGGGTCACTCCGAGGAGATCCTGGACCGTCCGGTTGTATTCCGTGCGATTGAGACGGTGGATTGATTTGGACCCGGGATCCGTGACCAGGAACCGGGGGTCCGGGTGGTCGAGGAGGGTCTGGAGGGCATCCAGCAGCTGCAGCCGCTGGGTCTCGGTCGGCAGGTCGGCGTGGCTGGGGGGCATCTCGCGATCCTCGACCGATCGCACCACGGTCTCCCAGACCTTCGGGTTCCTGTAGAAGGCGGCACTGTTGGTCTGGGAGGCCAGATCCACCCCGCCCTTGGCCTTCGTGCCGCGGTGGCATTCCCAGCAGAATTCACGCACCAGCGGCACGACCTCCGACTCGAACGAATCCATCCCTCCGCCTTCCGCCAGCGCGAGGGTCGGCAGGAGTCCGCCCATCAGGAGTGTCAGGAGTCCACGCATTGGGTTGCCGAACCGGGCTTGGGACGAGGGTGGGACGGTCTCCATTCAGCACCTCGTGCACCCCACGGAGCGGGCGCAGGGACCGCGGGCCTATTCCCCGACGTAGATATTCTTCAGTTCGGTGTAGCCATCAAGGGCGGCCATGCCGAGGTCGCGTCCGATGCCGGACTGCTTGAATCCGCCGAAGGGGGCCTCGACGTGGACGCTGCTGTGGCTGTTGATGCTCAGCACCCCGCTCTCCACGGCCCGGGCGACGCGGAGGGCCCTGGGTAGCGACTGGGTCCAGACGGACCCGCTCAGACCATAGGGGGAGGCATTGACCTCGCGGAGCAGGGTGGCCTCGTCCTCGAAGGGGGTGATGGCCACGACGGGTCCGAAGATTTCCTCCCGCCAGCAGCGCTCGTCATGCCGCACGTTGAGGAGGACGGCGGGCTCGAGATACCAGCCGCGGAGATGGGGGCGTCCGCCCCCACAGGCGAAGACCGATCCCCGCTTCCGGGCATCGGCAAGGTAGTCCTCCACGGTGTTCCGGTGGGCCTGGGTGACGAGGGGGCCGAGCTGGGTGGAGTCCTCGCTGGGATCCCCGACCTTCAGGGAGCGGGTCGCCTTGACGAAGCGCTCCACGAAGGGCTCGAAGATGGATTTCTCGACGAAGACGCGGCTTCGGGCGCAGCAGTCCTGTCCGGTGTTGGCGAAGACGCTCATCGGGGAGCTGTCGGCGGCCCGCATCCAGTCGGCATCGGCGAACACGATGTTGGGCGACTTGCCTCCGAGCTCGAGCGACACCCGTTTCAGATCCCGGGAGGCGAGTTCCATGATGCGTCGGCCGACATCGGTCGATCCGGTGAACGAGACTTTCCGGATGCCGGGGTGGGTGACCAGGGCGTCGCCGATGCGTCCGCCGGGTCCGGGCAGCACCTGCAGGACACCCGGGGGCAGTCCGGCCTCGGTGGCGATCTCGGCCAGCTTGAGGGCGGTCAGCGGGGAGATCGATGCGGGCTTCAGGATGACGCAGTTCCCGGCGGCCAGGGCGGGGGCGACCTTCCAGCAGGCGATCGGGAACGGGAAGTTCCAGGGGACGATGGCCGCCACCACGCCGAGGGGTTGTCGGAGCGTGAAGTCGAGTCCACCCCGGCTGACGGGAAGGGTCTGGCCCCCAAACTTCGTGATGGCCCCCGCGTAGTACTCGAAGACCCGGGCCCCGAGCCCGGCCTCGTCGCGCGCGTCACCGATCGGTTTGCCAATCTGGAGCCTCTCCATCTGCGCGAGCTCCTCGGCGTGCTTGCGGAGTTTCCGGGAGATTTCGAAGAGGATCTCGGTGCGTTTTCCCGGAGAAAGGTCGCGCCAGCCGGATTCCCACGCCTTCCGGGCGCCGGCGAACGCCGTCTCGACGTCCTGGAGATCCGCAGCGATCACCTCGGTGAAGATTTCCTCCGTCGCCGGGTTTACCAGGGACGTCCTCGAACGGCCCGATGGGGCTGTGTAGCGGCCGTCGATGAAGAGATCGGAGGGAAGCGTCAGGATCATGGTCGGACGAGTGTCCGCGAACCGGTTTCGGTCCGCCAATCGGAAACTGCGGTCACGCAGAGGGGAGGGGAAGGGAAGGGGGACACAAACGGTGACGCCAAGACACAGGGGTCGGAAGAGCGGAAACGGGAGATGAGGAAGGGGCCGTGGTCTGGCGGCGGTCCCGATCATTGCATCGGTATCTCAGAGTTCGAGGCCGAAGGCGTCGACGGGTGGGTGAGGCAGTGCCCTGCATCACGGGGCGCGGGAGCGCCCACGAGGGGCAACGCCAACGGC
>CAZZKQ010000477.1:0-3001 GCA_964654875.1 uncultured Verrucomicrobiota bacterium
GGAGGGATCGAGAAAGCGGCCGCCGTCGGAGAAGGAGTCCGGCGTGACATTCAGCACCCCCAGGACCAATGCCGGCCGGGGGAACTGGAAGCCGAACCGTTGGCCACACCAGCGCATGGGCTCAATACCCCGGGGCGGATCCGGGGGCGGTCGGACGACGCTCGATCAGTTCGATCTCATACCCCTCCGGGGCATCGACGAAGGCGAATCCACCCGAGCCATCGCTCTTGTAGTGGGGCCCATCCGAATACTTGAGCCCAAGCCTTGCAAGGTGCTCGCCAAAGGCCGCCAAGGATTCGACCTCGAAGGCGACATGCGTGAGATCCGGCTGCACCTCCACCGGTCCGGAATTCGGGAAATGGCACAGCTCGATCGTCTCCTCACTCTGCGGAGCCTTGAGGAAGACCAGCTCCGAACCCCGAGGGGATTTGTGACGGCGCACCTCCTCCAACCCGAGGACCTGTCGATAGAACGTGACGGAGCGCTCGAGGTCGTTGAGCCGATATCGGGTGTGGAGCAGTCGGGTGACGCGCATGGCGTGCGGACACTAGCCAACACCTGAGGACAGGCAACCGCGGGGGCAATGTCGTCGCGATTCCGCCCCGGAATCCCCAACGCCCTTGACCCCACCCGAACCCCCCCCGCAGGCTGGGCCTCAGGAAGCCTCCCGCGGTTCCATGACCGAACTCCTCCAGCAGCTGCTCAACGGGCTCTCGCTCGGGGCGATCTACGCCCTGATCGCCCTCGGGTACACCATGGTCTACGGGGTCCTGCGGTTCATCAATTTCGCCCACAGCGATGTGTTCATGATCGGGGCCTACACCGGACTCTACCTGGCCCCGCGGCTGGGTGGCGGATCCCTGATCGGCGGTCTCCTGGTCCTCACCGGAGCCATGCTGGCCTGCGCCGCGCTGGGGGTGGTGATCGAAAAACTCGCCTATCGACCGCTCCGGAACCGCTCGACGCTCACCGTTCTCATCACCGCCATCGGAGTGTCGCTGCTGCTGCAGGCGGGCGGACAGAAGGTCTTCGGCGCCAATCCCAAGGCCTTCCCGTCGGTGTTTCCCCAGTCCCAGGTCAATTTCGCCGGACTCACCCTCTCCAGCAGCCAGATCGTCGTGCTCGTCGTCGCCCTCGTCCTGCTCGGCGCACTGCACCACGTGGTGCATCGGACCCGGATCGGCACCGCCATGCGGGCCGTGTCCTTCAACCCGACGGCGGCGTCCCTGGTCGGCATCGACAATGACCGGGTGATTTCCTTCACCTTCGCCCTAGGCTCCGCCCTGGCCGGCGCCGGCGGGATCCTCTACGCGATGAACTATCCGAGCATCGACCCCCTGATGGGCACATTGCCGGGCCTGAAGGCCTTCGTCGCCGCCGTGCTGGGTGGGATCGGCAACCTGCCCGGGGCCGCACTCGGAGGGATGCTGATCGGACTGGTTGAGACCTTCATCTCAGGCACCCGCGCCTCCACATTCCGGGATGCCATCGCCTTCGGCATCCTCATCCTGATCCTCCTGTTCCGACCCGCCGGACTCCTCGGCACAACCAAGGCCGAGAAGGTCTGATTGGCAAAACCGGACGGACCGGCCACGCGGACGAATCCAACCGTTCAGGCCGCCGGCGGCTCCTCGAGGCGGGCGTTCGATTCGGGGATCGTCGCGCCCTCGGGCGTCATACCCCTCCCCCCGCCTGCCCCCGGATCCGCCTGCTCCAAGGGCAGCTCCGGAACCTCGGCAGCGGCACCCGACTCCACCGTGGCGAGGGACTCCGGTCGGACCACCGGGATCCGACGCAGCTCATCCGCCGCGGGCAGATCCTCCAGGCGCCCCAGTCCGAAATACTCGAGAAACGCCATCGTGGTGCCGAACTGCATCGGACGGCCGATCACCTCGGCACGGCCCACCTCCTCGATCAAGCCGCGCTCCTTGAGGGTGGCCATCACCCCATCCACGGCGACACCGCGGATCTGTTCGATCTCGGCCCGGGTCACCGGCTGGCGATAGGCGACGACCGCCAGGGTCTCCAGGGCAGGCTGGGAGAGACGGGCAGGACGGTTCTTGACGCCCACAAAGGCACGGAGCCAGGGACCGAATTCCGGCTGCGTGACGAACTGCCACGCCCCGGCCACGCACACCAGCCGATAGCTCCTCGCCGCCGCCTCGTGCTCCTGGGACAGGGTCGCCAGGGCCTCGTCGATCGCCTCGACCGGCACCTTGTGGAAGGACTTCGCCTCCGGAGTCGCCTCCTCCTCCGTCGCCGCACGATTCAGCGCGTCCCGGATCTCGGAGACCGACAACGGCTTCGGCGCCGAGAAGAGGAGGCACTCGAGAATGGATTTCAGTTCGATCGACATGGGACGTGTGAGGCGGGATTCAGGCGGTCTGCGGACCCTCCGAGCCTTCCGCAACCGGGGTGGTCTGCGGATGCCCGTGCTCATCGGTCGGCGACGGCGAGGGAGGCGGGGTCAGGACCTCCGGCGGGGCCAGATCGACATCGATCTCCCCGAACTCGTCGCTCTGGCTCAGCACCAGCTGACGCATGCGGGTCAGCTCCAGCAGGGCCAGGAAGATGCAGACGACCTCGTTCCGGGAGGAGGCCGCCGAGAAGAGTTCGCTGAACCGGGTCCGTTTCCGCTCCGACAGCAGGGTCCGGAGGGTCTCGATCTTCTCGCTGACGGTGTGCGGGTCGGCCTGCACCTCGTGCATGCCGGGTTGGGTGTTGAACCGCTTGAGGATCTGGCTGACCGCCCCGATCAGCTCGAACACCGAGACCTCGCTCCGCCGCAGCGCCGGCGTCTCGATGAACTCCATCCGCGGCGGACGACGCTCATAGATGCTGCCCATGGCCTCCTCGCGACCCTGCAGCGTGGCGGCGGCGTCCTTGAGGTCGTAAGCCAAAACGCCGGATTCGGTCCTCGGGGGAATCCGGATGATCTTCAACTCCTTGCCTTCACGTATGATGGTATGAAGCTCAAGCCCCTCGCCCGTCCGGCAACTCC
>CAZZKQ010000478.1:0-2989 GCA_964654875.1 uncultured Verrucomicrobiota bacterium
AGGATGTGACGGAAGAGGATCCGGAGATGGCCGGCCCCGAGGCTCTGGCTCGCCAGCACGAACGGACGCGATCTCAGGGCGAGGACCTGTCCCCGGACGATACGCGCCATGGTCAACCACGACACGGCACCAAGCCCCACGAACAGGAACAACATGCGGGCCATCGGAACGAACCCGGGCGCCACCGCCCCCAGCCAGCGCTTCACCAGGCCCTCGAGGGTCGTGATCAGGACAATCACGAACACGATGCTCGGCAGGGCATAGAGCACGTCCACGATCCGCATCATCAACCCATCGACCCGACCGCCCACGTAGCCGGCCACCATGCCCCAGCAGACGCCGATGACGAGGCTGACCGCCGCACCCACGGCACCCACCAGCAATGAGACCCGGGTCCCGGCGAATACCCGGGTGAAAAGGTCGCGTCCATGGACATCCGTCCCAAACCAATGATGCCCACCCGGCGGGGAGAACTGGGCGTCGGAACCATGCATCGCATCATGCGGACTGACGACCGGGACGAGGCAGGCAGCAACGACAATGAGCGTCAAAAAAAACGCCGAGACCATCGCAGGGCGATTCCTGCGGAGCCGCATCCAGGCCCTCTGGTTGGGAGAGGCGGTCATTCGTAGCGGACCCTAGGGTCGAGCAGGCCGTAGACGAGGTCCACGAGGAGATTCAGGACGAGCAGGAGGATGGCGTAGAGCAGGACGAGTCCGACCACCATGGTGTAGTCGCGGCTCAGGGAGGAGTTCACCATGAACACCCCGATGCCCGGGATCTGGAAGATGTTCTCCACGACGAACGATCCGGTGAGGAGGTCGGCCAGCATGGGCCCGCTGTAGGAAACCACCGGCATCACGGCCGTGGGAAAGGCGTGTCGCAGAAGGACACGAAGTTCCCCGGCCCCCTTTGCCCGGGCCGTGCGGATGTATTCACTCTGCAGCGACTGGGTCATGCCTTCGCGCATCAGACGGGCCACGCGTCCCCCGAAGAAGAGCCCCAACGCCGCCATCGGCAGCACCGCCTGGAGCGGGGCACCCCAGAGGCCGACCGGAAACCACCCGAGCTGGAGTCCGAAGACCAGGATGAGCACCGGGCCCAGGACGAAACCGGGGACACAGATCACCACCAATGCGAGCAGGCTCCCGATCCAGTCTCCCCAGCTGCCGCGTCGGACCGCCGTGTAGAACCCGATGGGAATCCCGAAGCCCATGGCGAATCCGAACGCGAGAATCCCAAGGGTCAGGGAGACGGGCAGTCCCTGCCGGATGATGTCGGTGACGGTGTGGTTCCGATACTTGAGGGACAGCCCGAGGTCGCCGACCAGCAGTCCGCCCGGGGCCCGGTGCCAGCGTCCGTCCGCTCCCGTCTCCCACTTGAGCCCGAGGAACCTCAGGTACTGGGATCCCAGGGACTCATCGAGATGGTATTTCTCGGCGAGGGCCCGTTCGACCGCAGGGGAGGCGGGCTTGCGTTCCCGGTCGAAGGGTCCGCCGGGAGCCACCCGCACGAGGAAGAAGGCAAGGGTGACGATGACCCAGACCAGGGGCACAAGGAAGGCGAGCCGACGGAGGAAGTAGCGCATGGGATCGGCTCAGCGTTTCAGGAACATCGCCGACACCGGATGCTCGTCGGTGAGGTTGGGATGGATGCCCCCGACACGGTTGGGATCGTAGGCGTAGAGGCCGGTGTAGGTGAAGACGGGCAGGATGGGCACCTCGTCCCGACACAGCAGCGTCTCCGCCTCCTGCAGCAGGGCTGCCCGGGTGGATGGATCCGACGACGCGGCAGCCCGTTCGAGAAGCGCATCATAGCGGGGACTCTTCCATCCGGTCCGGTTGTTGCCGCTGTCGGCCAGGAAGCAGTCGAGGAACGTCGTGGGATCCTGATAGTCCCCCACCCACGATCCCCGGATGACGTCGTAGTTCAGTCGCGACATGTCGGAGAGGTAGGTCTTCCACTCGACGGGGCGCAGCTCCATCTGGATGCCGAGGTGTTCCCTGAGCATGGCCTGGAACTCGACCGCGATCTTCTCATGGGTCCGGGAGCCACCACCACCGCCGGCATTGAACATGTAGGTGAAGGTCGGGAATCCGCGACCCTCCGGATAGCCGGCCTCGGCCAGGAGTCGTTTGGCCTCGGCGACGTTGGCCGCGAAAGCCGCCGCCCGGTCGGTGGCGTTGGTGGCGACACAGAGGTTCTGACCCAGCCCCGGAGGCGGCGAATACCCTCCCGTGCCCGGCGGGGTCACGGCACTCGTCGGCCGTTCCCCAAGCTTGGTGATGCGGTCCACGATCCGCCATTTGTCGAGGACCAGGCTCATGGCGCGGCGGACCCGGACATCGTCGAACGGCTTCCGGGTGACATTGAACCGCATGAAATAGGTCCCGAGGTAGCTGAACGTGTGGAAATCCGGCCGCTTCAGCAGGACATCGTTGAGCTCGATCGGGATGAGACCCTTCTCGATGAGCACGTCCACCTCACCAGTCAGGTAGAGGTTGAGCGCGGTGCTCGGGGAATCGCTGGAAAGGAAGTCGACCACCCGGGGGCGGACACTCGCCGCGTCCCAGTAGCGGGGGTTCTTGCGGACCCGGACGCGGTTGTTTGGCATCCAGGCCACGAGCTCGAAGGCGCCACTGCAGGGGAGTGGTTCGGCCCGGACCCACTGGTCGCCGAAGCGTTCCACCGTCCACCGTGGCACGACGGCCATGATCCGCATGGCGCAGAGGTCGACGAAGAACGGGGTGGGGTTGACCAGCTCGACCTCCACCGTCACGGGGTCGACGGCGTGGATTCCGAGGGCCGCGAGATTGGTGGACGTCCCGGTGACCAGCTCCTTGCCGCCCTTCACGTAGAAGAAGAAGCCGCTGTAGTCGGCGGCGGTGGAGGGATCGACGGCGTGACGCCAGGACCAGACGAAATCGGCGGCCCGGATCGGTTCGCCGGTCGAGAAGGCGGCGTTGGTGCGGAGGTGGAACGTGTAGCG
>CAZZKQ010000479.1:0-2983 GCA_964654875.1 uncultured Verrucomicrobiota bacterium
TGGGACCGAGTCCGCCGGTGGTGATCACGAGGTCGGACCGGGACAGCGCCGTCTGCACCGCCCCGCAGATGGCCTCCGCGGTGTCGGGAACCGTGACATGATGCGACAGCGGCATTCCCAGCTCGGCCATGCGGGTGCCGATCCACTGGCTGTGGGTGTTCAGGACCCGACCCAGAAGCAGCTCGGACCCGGTGGTGATGAGTTCGACGATCACCGGCGCACTCTAGGGTGGAAGCCTGGAACCGCCAGCGTGGGGAGGAGCGGGATCCCGGTGGGTGCGTGCGAGGGCCGACACGCCTTCCGTTCACGGACGGCAAACGGCACGTCTCCCGGTTGGGCGCAGGGCGCCCACGCATCGCAGGGCACTGCCAGGCCCACCCACTCCTCCCGGCGAGTCCACCGACGCTGGCAGCCACCGGGGCGGAGACGCCTCAGCCGTTGAGCTGCAGTCGGTCGATGATGTCGGCCGCGACCCTCTCGGGGGCAGCGGCGATGTCGAATCGCGGGATGTCGTCCGAGACCTCGAGCGTGGCGAACTGGCTCTCGAGGAGCGTGGCCGGCATGAAATGGCCTTTCCGTTCCCCGAGCCGGGCGGCGATCAGATCGCGGCTGCCATGGAGATGGGCGAATCGAACCTGGGGATCCCCGAAGAGAAGGAGATCGCGGTACTGTTGCTTGAGGGCGGAGCAGGCGATGACAGCACTTCGACCCGCGGCGTTTTCGGCCTCCATGAAGGTCTGGATGGCGAGGAGCCACGGACGGCGGTCCTGATCATTCAGCGGCAGGCCCGCACTCATCTTCGCGATGTTCTCGGGAGGATGGAACGAGTCGGCGTCCCGGAACGCCCAGCCGAGCCGTTGGGCCACCAACGAGCCCACGGTGGTCTTCCCGCACCCGGAGACACCCATCACGATCAGGATCACGCGGCGAGGCTAGGGAGATCGGGCCCGGAGGAGAAACCGGAAAAAGGGGAGGAGACTTACGCGAAGGAAGACATTTCAGAGAGGGATCGGCTGCACCGCAGGACCATTCAGGACACCCCAGAATGCCCGGAATACCACAGACATGGCGCCATCGCCTCGAATTTCGCTCTGCCTCACGGAGGGGGGCAGTCCTCCGAGAACCCCAACCCGGCGGCTTCCCCCATTTCCTTCTTCCCAATCCCCCGCTTTGAAAATCCGCCTCTCCGCCTCCCGCTTTTTACTCGGCGTCTCCCAACTCCGCGTGAGCCCCCTACCCCACCCTCCAAGTTCCTCGA
The DNA here is from genome assembly GCA_964654875.1 of uncultured Verrucomicrobiota bacterium. Classification (GTDB taxonomy): domain Bacteria; phylum Verrucomicrobiota; class Verrucomicrobiia; order Limisphaerales; family UBA9464; genus UBA9464. Next base: position 1,259 of record CAZZKQ010000479.1, read on the forward strand.
AGGCACTTGAAGCAGCAGGCATCCCCCATACCCTCGCCCGATGCGCCCCGAATCGCTCGCGTTCCTCGAAACCCTCGTCAACACCCCCAGCCCCACCGGACACGAACACCGTGGCCAAAGGGTCTGGCTCGACTACGCACGGCAGTTCGCCGACGAGACGTTCAGCGATGCGTATGGCAACTGCGTGGCTCGGATCGGCAACGGCCGCAAGCCCCGCATCATGCTGGCCGCCCATGCCGACGAGATCGCCATGACGGTCAACCACATCACCGAGGACGGATTCATCCACGTCCGCCGTGCCGGCGGGGTGAACCCCGGCATCACCCGGGCCCAGAGGGTGGTCATCCACTCCAGGTCCGGCCCCGTCCAAGGCGTCTTCGGATCCGTCGCCCCCCATCTCACCAAGGGCGACGACAAGAAGGACGAGCCCAAGATCCACGACCTCTTCCTGGACATCGGGGAGACCTCGCGCGAGGCGGTCCTGAAGCGGGTCCGGATCGGCGACCCGATCACGATCGCCGCTGGGTTCCAACGTCTCAACGACGACATCGCCGTGGCCCGGGCCTTCGACAACCGGATCGGCACCTGGGCCGTGGCGGAGACGCTCCGCCTGATCCGGGAGGATGGCGGCCCGATCGAGGCCGAGGTCTGCGCCGTCTCGAACATCCAGGAGGAGGTTGGGTTGCTCGGAGCCCGCCAGATCGCCTACTCGCTGCACCCGGATGTCGCCCTGGTGGTGGACGTCACCCACGCGACCGACATCCCGACCGTGGACAAACGCCAGCATGGCGACGTGCGGCTCGGACGCGGCCCGACGCTGACCCACGGCGGCTGCAATCATCCGGAGGTCGTGGCCCGGCTCGAGGAGTGCGCCTCCGATTCGAAGATCGCACTCCAGCACGAGGCGATGAGCTCCACGAGCGGCACCGATACCGATGCCATCTTCTGGACGCGCGGCGGGATCCCGAGCGCCCTGGTCAGCCTCCCCAACCGCTACATGCACTCGCCGGTGGAGATGATTTCCCTGAAGGACCTCGCGCAGATCCCGGTCCTGCTCGCCGCCTTCGTCCGGAGCGTCCGTGGCGGGGAACAGTTCAAGGTCGCGCTCTGACCGCCACGGGGACGTCCCGGGCGGGCTCTCGTCGGCTGCCGCCGCCGTGTGAATCCCGTCAAAAGCGTTGCCCCGTCGGAAACGGTTCGCCTAGTCTGACGGCTCACCGAATTCATCTCGATTACCATGAGTGACTCCTACGTTCCCCTGATCAGCTCCGGCCTCGCCGGACCGCTCGGCATCCTCCACCTCCCCCGCCTCTGGCTCAAGGCCTCGCTCGAGGCCCGCGGCAAACTCGCCGCCGGCTATCCCGGCATCGGCAAAGGTTACGATTCCATGGTCATCGATGGCCTCGGCTTGAACACGGACGCCGTCGCCGCCTTCATCCGGGATCAAAAGCCCACCTACCCGCAATTCGAAGCCTGGATCGCCCGCCAACCTGGAGTGAAGCTCGACAAGGCCAGCATCCACAAACTCAACCTCTCCATCGCCGGTTACATCCACAAGGACGATGTCCGCAAGGGCATCCTCTCGGCCAACGGAATCCCCGATGACGGCTCCACCCTCCCGGATGCCATCAACCTGAACAATCTCGACGACTGGAAGGAATTCTGGGAAGCGGAACTCAAGTAAGGGCCACCTCGGGCGGTGCCCGATCTGCCTTCACCGCAAAC
>CAZZKQ010000480.1:0-2970 GCA_964654875.1 uncultured Verrucomicrobiota bacterium
GTCGGTGTCCTTCAGGAGCCAGTCCTGGAAGAAGTGGCCTTGGACATGGAGGATCCGGCCCAGGGCGCCCCGTTGGACGTGGGCCCGCATCTGGAGCACGGCCGGGAAGAAGCGGCACATGTAGTTGACCGCGAACACCGGGGCCCCGGGACGCTCCACGGCCTTTACCACCCGGGCGGTTTCCCGTGTGTCCATGCCCAACGGCTTCTCACAAACCACGTGCTTGCCGGCCTTCAGTGCGGCGAGGGCCTGCTCCACGTGCGCCTTGTTGGGCGAGGTGATGTGGACCACGTCGACGTTCGGTGACTGGACAAGTCCGCGGTAGTCGTAATCCCCGTGGATCTCCGGAATACCCCAACGGTTGGCGGTTTCCGTGGCGGACCGGGTGGATCCACAGAGGGCGGTCACCTGGACGCCGAGACGCTTGAGGGCCTCGATGTGGACCGGCCCGATGAAGCCGGTGCCGATGACGCCGGCGCGGAGGGAGTGCAGGGCGAGCGGCATGGGGAGAGGCGGTGTGTCGACGGAGTTGGAACGAGGCGACGGAGAGGTATCAGGCCCCTCCGACAGGTCAGGAGATCTACCTCGGGAAGAGCATCTGCACGGTGAAGCGGAGCTGCCAGGTGGAACCGTATTGGGGCGTCTCCACGTTGTAGAACGCCGCGAGGGAGAGGTTCAGCGGCAGGCGTCCGAGATGGACAATCTTCCCGCCGCCACCGCCAACGGGAACCGTCCACTGCTGGCCCGTGGGTGCCTCCCAGTTCGCGGTGAGGATCGGGCTCGAGCTCAGGTACCAGCCTCCGGGGAGGTTGTAGTTGATGAACGGCTGGATCAGCAGGCCGTTCACGGGCTGGGTTCCCCATCCGGCGAACGACCACTGCTGGTGGGCGAGCGCGCCCACGACCCAAGGGCCCTGCATCGTCAGACCCACGACGGCGGGTCCGGCGCACCACATCTGTTGCCCGAGCAGGCGATCCGTCGCGGTGGGCAGGGTGAAGGTCGGACCTGCACCCCAGATGAACCCCTTCGATCCGGCTGGCGACAGGAAGAAGGTGGGATTGAGATCCCCGAGACCGAAGGCGCTGGGGACGCCCGGGGCGATCGAGGGCTGGTCGATCACCGGCAGGACGGTGCGCGTGATCAGGTTCCAGTCCGTGTCCAGTGGCACCGGGATCACCGGTTGGACGTTCATGACCCATTGGGTCACCCGGCTTGGACCGAGGCCGAAGTTGAAGTTGTTCTGGAGCGGGAAACTGATGAGGTTGGCGACCGGGTTCTGGGTCTCCTTGGCGAGGGCTTCGGAGCTGGCGGATCCGGTCGATTTTTCCGCGGGTTCAGCCACGGCGGGGAGGGTGCACAGCAGGAGCGTCGGCCAGATGGGGATTTGTTTGCAGGGCATCGGACCTGGAGATTGGAAAACCCGGATCAACTTTGCAAACCCACGGAACCTCAGGATGCCGTCCCGGGCTTGTCCTGGTGTCGAAGTCGCGGATGCTCCAAGGCGTGTCGGAGACCTGGTTCCATCTTGATTCGGGCATCCAATCGCCCGAGGCGAACATGGCGGTGGACGAGGCGCTTCTGGAGGCATCGGCTGCCTTGGGTTGTCCCATCCTCAGGACCTATGGCTGGTCCCGGCCCGCTGCGACCTTCGGATATTTCCAGCATCACGCCGAGATCGGGGCCCTGACCCCGTTGCGGCCCCTGATCCGTCGGGCCACCGGCGGGGGACTTGTGCCTCACGGTGCCGACTGGACCTATAGCGTCGTGGTCCCTCCGTGCCACGTCCGATATCGCGTTTCGGCCGAGGCGAGCTACCGGCTCCAGCATGAGTGGCTGCGATCGGCGTTCACCGCGGTGGGGGTTGAGACCGAGCTGGCCCCGTGTTGCGACTCGCGGGGGCCGGGCCAGTGCTTCATCGGGGCTGAAAAACACGATCTGTTGCATCGCGGCTTCAAGATTGCCGGTGCGGCTCAACGACGGAACCGATCGGGACTTCTGATCCAGGGCAGCGTGCAGCCGAAGGGGCTGGAGGTCCCGCGGATAGCTTGGGAAACCGCACTCCGCGAAGTATGCCACGACATCGACTGGCGACCCCTGGTCGCAACTCCATCCCTCGAGGAACGGATCCGTGTCCTTGTGGCGGAGAAATACGGTTCTGAGGTCTACAATCGCCGTCGCTGACCCCCCCCCGGAATTCCCCGTTGGCCAATGGCCGACTCAGCGAGCCCTCAGGGGCAGGACCCAGGCGGCTGCCTCCCGGTCGTTCCGGACCAGCAGACGATCCCCGGCCAGCGCGATCGGATTCCAGGTCTTGGCATCGAAGACGGGAACCGATCCCAGTTCGTTCGCACCCTTCCGAGTCGGCTGAAGCAGCACCAGTTTCCCGGACTCCGACATCAGCAGGTAGACATCCCCGATCCACAGGCCCTGTCCGTGGCCGTAGCGACCTTCCTTCCAGAGCTGGGATCCGTCCTTGAGGTCGAGTCCCACGAGGATGCCGTCATCGAGTCCATAGACGACATCGTCACGGCGGACCGGGTTGGAGAACTTCGCCTTGAGGCGCTTGGTCTTCCAGAGGCTGACCGGGGGACGGCCGGGTCCGGGAATCTCGAGGAGCTCCGCTCCGACATCGTAGCCGGCGGTGATGAGGACGCGGTTGGAGGACACCAGGATTGGATTGGCCACCAGGGGCATCCCCTTGCCGAAGGGATGGTCCCAGAGCACATGACCGTCGGTGGGATCCTGGGCGGTGAGGGAGCGGCCTCCGAAGATGAGGAACAGGGCTTGGCCGGCGAGTTCGACCCGGAACGGGGACGCGTAGTTCATTCCGGAATCGCCGGCGGACCAGACCGGCTCACCGGAGTCGGCCCGGTAGGCGATGAGGCCCTTGCCGCCGCCGCCGGCCTGGACCACCACCTGTCGCCCGTCGCTCCACGGGGATCCCGAGTAGCCCCATTCCGGGACACCCCT
>CAZZKQ010000481.1:0-2970 GCA_964654875.1 uncultured Verrucomicrobiota bacterium
GTTGCCAGCGTGCTGGGAGCCGAGCCGGGAGGGCAGGGGCACACCGGGTTCGGCATCGTTGGTGGCATGGGTGTTCAGCGGTGTCGTCAGGGGTTTGGTGGTGGCGGCGACACCCTCGGAATAGACCGTGGCCGTGGTGGTGGCGGGGTCATAGGTGTAGGCGACGTGGGTCCACCGCCCGGTGACCACCGCGCCGGACCAGCCGAGGTCATGTCCACCCCAATGTCCGACGGCGCCGAAGAGCGCATTCCCACCGTGATTGAAGGAGCAGTTGGATCCATCGGGTCCACCACGGCGTCCCCAGGCGAGAATCGTCTCCTCGTCGGCCGCCTCCGGATTGAAGATCCAGGCATCCACCGAGCGAGGGGCATCGCCGGTCATGAACACCGGCGTCGTGGGGCCGGTGTAGTAGCCGGTTCCGTCGAGCGACAGCGCCCGGATGCCCTCGATGGTCCTGACCTCTCCACCCGTGTCCCTGGTGACGAAGCCTCCGGCCATCAGTCCGGCATTGGTCCATGCCTCGAGCGGTCCCTCGGCGAGGCTGGCAGCGTTGAGGTCCACGAGGGCGACTGGTTTGGAAAGGTCGGGAACGCTGGCGGCCAGCATCGGGTTGGAGCCGTGGAAGACCTCCTGTCCGTCGGGGAACGAGTCGGAATCCGAGTCTGGCAGGAGCGGGTCCGAGACCGTCTCGCGACCATCCATGAGCCCGTCGCCATCGGTGTCCGGGACCAGCGGGTTTGTGGCTGCCGAAACGCCTCCTGCCTTGCGCTTCACCTCCGCGCCATCCTTGGCCTCATCACCATCGGTGTCGGCGTTGTCGATCTCCGTCTTCGCCTGGTATTCTTCAAGGTTTGTCAGATTGTCGTTGTCGGGATCCTTCACCGCGTCGCTCGGGTCGCTCGCATTGAGATAGCCGGGATGGTCCCGCTCGAATCCGTTGGGCATCCCATCCTTGTCAGCATCGTCCGCCGCATTGCCGAAGTCCCCGATCTCGGAGTTGTACCGCGCCAGGATCGCGGAGGCATCCAGCACGCGGTCGTGGACCCGGATGCGTCCGATGGTCATGGATCCGCGGAGGGCGGAGGTGGCGGTGCCGTTGGCGTCGGACTGCGAGCCGATACGGAATGGCAGGGGGCGTCCGAGGCTGTCCACCGACCAGACGTTGAGGGGGGCGGGCAGGACCTCGTTCGCGGCCTCGCCCCCGTCCTTGTAGACGATCTGGCTCAACGTGGCGGAATCCCACACCCACGCGAGGTGGGTCCACTGGGCCGCGACGATGTTTCCGTTCCAACCCATGTCCGGGGTGCCCCAGCGTCCGATGGCGCCGTAGGAGGCGTTCTGTCCATGGTTGAACGAGGCATTGCTGCCGTCGGGGCCGCCGCGGCGTCCCCAGGCGAACACCGTCTCCTCGTCGGCGATCACCGGGTTGTAGATCCAGGCCTCCACGGTATGGGACCCGTTGCCCGTGACCCATCCGGGTGCGGTTGGGCCGTCAAAGCGAACCGAACCGGTCAGGGTCAATCCCTTCACACCGGCCGCCGATTTGATTGCCGCGGGTGACACCGCCGTGAAGCTGCCTCCAAGCAGGCCGCCGTTGGAGATCAACTTGGTCGACGCGTCTGTGATCCGGGTGCAGTCGATCTCGACCAAGGCCCGGGTGATGTTCGGAAGACTGCTGGCAGACAGGGGATCCGACCCGTGGAGGACCTCCTGCCCATCCTGGAAGGTGTCGGTGTCGGTGTCGGGCAGCAGCGGATCGGTCTTCGCGGTGTTCTCAGCCCCGTCGTTGAGGCCGTCCCCGTCGGTGTCGGCACGAGTCGGGTTCGTTGGTGCGGCGGCACCGTTCACCAGCCGTCGTACCTCGGCGCCGTCCTGGACGCCGTCCCTGTCCGTGTCCGGATTGTCGGCCTTGGTGCCCGCGGCAAGCTCTTCCGCCGTGTTGAGTCCATCCTTGTCGATGTCGTCCGCGCTGTTCGGGATGAAATCGGGGACCTCCTTGTTGAACTGGGCTCGAATCTCATCGGCGGACAACGCGGTGTCACGCACCCGGATCCTTGCCACGGTGAAGGAGGGCGGCTCGCTGCGGAAGGGGCTGCCGTCGGCATTGTTGGCGGCACCGACCCGGAAGGGCAGTGGCTTGCCGTCGGGGGTGTCGTCGAATTCCCAAGTGGTTAGGGCGATCTCCTCCGATTTCGCCAGCTGTCCGTTGGAGTATACCGAGGATCTGACCCCATCGTAGGTGTAGACCACGTAGTTCCACTCCCCAAACTTGTTCTGGCCACCCCAGTCGAGGTCGGCATCCGCCCAGCCGCCGAACGCACCCCAAACCGGGTGGACACCGTGGCTGAAGGAGCAGTTGCTATTGGCGGTGCCGCGGCGTCCCCAGGCGATGATCGTCTCAAAATCGGAGCCCGCCGGATTCATCACCCACGCTTCGATTGTCCGGGCACCAGCCCCCGTGACCTGGTTGGGGGCGACAGGTCCGGTGAAGAAACCGGCACTGCTCATCGTGACCCCCTTGGCGTTCTTGACGGTTTCCACCGTCGGGGCGGTCTCGGTGAGGATGAAGTCCCCGGCCACCGAGCCCGTGTTCTTCCACAGGTTCAGAGGTCCCGCGGGCAGCGCCGAGGCATCGAGATTGATCAGGATCTCGGCTCGGGCGGAAGTCGGCGTGGATCCGCACAGTAGGGCGGCGGCGATGGCGGAACCGCGGAGGGTGAGACCTGCTGTGGAGAGTGGGTGGTAGGTTCTCGTGGGCATGAGATTGGAGATGGCTTGGGAGCCAGTAGGACGGGGGAGCTTTCAAAGGATGGTTCTGGATGGGACCTAGTCGAGGAGTTTCTGCCGCCGCCTTTTGCTTTGTCAGGGAGGGGAGTGACGGGTGATTCTCCCGAAGCATGAGTTCACCGCTGGTTGGGGTCATCATGGGATCGCAGTCGGACTGGGAGACGATGCAGCACACCGTCCGCC
>CAZZKQ010000482.1:0-2967 GCA_964654875.1 uncultured Verrucomicrobiota bacterium
TGGACAACAGGGTGTGGGCGTATTTGCCCGGATCGGTCGGATCCTGGCCCCACCGAAGGGTGAGATCGGCGGCCGTCACGGGATCCACGGTGGCACCCTCGGCCTGGAGCCCACCGTCCCGGGTCACCCGCAACATGCCGGCATCCGAGGTGAACAGCACCCGGGCGATGTCGCTGGCCGCACCACACTCCGGCGACGCACCGGGCTGGTCCACACACGCGCGATCATACCGGATCTCGAACGGGGCCACCCCGGTGAGGGAACTCGTCGGGGCCACGACACGGTCCTGGTCGAGGTCGATCCCCCCCGACCCAGAGGCGATTTCCTGCACGGGTTCGCGGACGTCGGCATAGGGGAAGTGCGGATGGAACCGGCCGGGGCCCAGCTTGGGCCGCGCGGTGATGGACCCGTTCTTGTCGGAATCGATCCCGATCACGGCCGTTCCGCCCAGCACGCCCGTGACACCGAGATAGACGTGGTCGTTGGCCGCCTTGATCGCCGACTCCGGGTTCTGGAGGGCTGCCTGCTGCGCGCGGAGGGCGTTGAGATCGATGAGCCGGGGCATCGACGCCGTGGCGACGGTGGCGTTGATCCGGCCCGCCGGGACGACCCATTCGAGGGCGGTGGTCTGGTACTCGACAGGCTTCGACTCCTCGGTCAGGCGTCCGCCGGGAAACGCCACGGGCCCGATGGGATCGACCGAGGCATCGAGCGCGACATCGGTCGCGGTGATCGTTCCGAGAAACTGTCGGGTGACCCCGTTCGTCACAAAGCCAACGCCCGGCGGCAGCTGGAGGGTCAGCAGCCCGGCCCGGAGTCCGGCACCGCTGAGATGGAGGTTCGCCCGTGTGAACCGCAGTCCCCCCGCCAGATCCGCGTCCGGGATCGGTGCGGTCACGGGCACGATGCCTCCCCCGGTGAAGGATGCGATGCCGGTGGAGTCGATGGCGACGGCCATGGGACTGCCGCCGAACGAGTAGGCCGAGCCCGCGCCAGGCAGCACCCCATTGCCCGCCGGGAGTGTCAGAGTGGTCGGGATCCGTCCCGCCGCCGGAGCTCCGGCAGCCGCCCCCGGGTCATTCGAGATCGCCGAGAACGTCGTCAGGAAGGTCCCGAACCGCAGATCCCCATTGAAGTCGAGCAGCCGCCCCTTCGCGGACGACACCCCGTTCTCGACCGCCACATACCCCTCGGCCACATCGTCCAGGTACTCCACCGTCACCGAGGCCGAGTAGGTCCGCTGCACCGGATCGAGGGGCACGGATGGCTTGAGAAGGATCGGGTCGACCGACCGGTTGGTGTCCGCGTTGGGACCGATCTTGAACGACGGGAACACCGAAAGGATCGCGTACGGCTGGACGGCCGGGACCGTTCGCAGGAATTCCTTCGTCTCGAGTGGGATCGCGTTGCCAAGGTCGTCCACCACGGAGGCCCGGAGCCGCAGCGGGACGTCGACCGCTGCGCCGCCGGAATCGTACCGGTACACCGTCACCTTCGGGATGACCGAAAATGCCGCATTCGCGGAGTCCGACGCCGCCGTGCGCACCCGGAACCGCTGGCTCCAGGCGTTGGAATCAAGATCCGCCACCACCTGATAGGCCGGCTCGTTGGTGTTCCGGAAATGGATGTAGGCATTCCCCTTCACCTGCGTCCCGGCCTGCCCGAGATCCTTGTTGGGAAAGGTCGTGGTGTCGGACACGGAGACCAGACCGAACCGGTACAGACGGGAGGGATCGAGGCGGGCGTACGGGACGATCTCGGTCTCGAGCACCACCGGCTCCAGCACATTTGCGGCAAGCACGGAGATCGTGTGGGCATCCCCGACCGTGTCATTGCCGCGCTCCAACCCTCCCTTCAGATGGATCCCCACTGGCTTGCCCTGGTCGTCCAGCAGCTGCCAGGTCGAACGCAGCGTGCGCTTGCCCTTCGCTGGGAAGCTCTGGGTGAACTCGGCCCGGACCACGACCGAGTCGGCGTCGAGACGCCGGACCAAGTACCCCGGGGCCGCGTACGACGGAGTCGTGACGGTCGCAACGCCCGCGCCATGCACCCAGGTCGAGGCGGTGGCCAGCCCAAGCCCCACCACCCATGCCATCAGCCAAGTCCGCAACGTGTTCATGCCACAAAAGGATCAGACGCGGACCCCTGTGGAATGCGGCCAGCCAATGGCATCGGTGCAGAGCAACGCCACGGACCGATGCGTGGGACAGGCAATCCTCCTTGGGAACGCGCAGTGGAGCGTGGCGAGTCGGTCGGACGAATGGCAATGGGGTTTATCCGGAAACACACAGAATTCACCCAGCCAGATCCCGGCGCACGGGAGGTCGGACCCACCCGGATGGCCGCCGGCGACAACCCAATCTTTCCTAAGTCGGCCTCAGGCTTCAGGCTCCTCGCTAATGGCGACCTCGAAATCCATCCCTGTCACCCTTCTCGTGTTCCTTCTCGCTGGCTGCGCCACGCCCACGCCGGTCGCCCTGACCACACCCACGGTCGTCGACGCCGCCTGTGGCGAGTGCCTGTTCGGACTGCCCGGCAAGGGGTGCGATCTTGCCGTGCGTGTCGACGGACTGAGCTACTATGTCGACGGTGTTGATATGGACTCGCTTGGCGATGCGCATGCCAAGGACGGCATGTGCGAGGTGATCCGGAAGGCGAAGGTCACGGGCGAGGTCCGCAACGGCCGCTTCATGGCCTCGACCTTCGAACTCCTGCCCGTGGGCAGTCATTGAGGATCCGAACTCCACTCCTTCCTCGATGACGACTTCCCGTCGCCGATTCCTGGGTCTTGGAGCACGCCTCGCCACCGGGGCCGCTCTCTGGAGGTCCCTGCCGCGCAGATCGGCGTCGGTGGCACCGAGATCCTCCTTCCCCGTCCGAAGGGATTGGAGAACTGGGTCCTAGGGAGCAGTTCCAGCGGCGACGCTTCCGGACCATGGACCCCGGTTCCGGGTGCCGGCGGCGATG
>CAZZKQ010000483.1:0-2958 GCA_964654875.1 uncultured Verrucomicrobiota bacterium
GTTGCGGAAGTCGGGTTAGGAGTTCCACGGGTTCCAGCTCCGCGCATTCGACGTGGTTTCCTCAACGTCCCAGACCTGATTTCTTGGGGGTGAAAGACGACCCATTCGCCGGCGATCTGAACTCCGATCAGATCGGAACATGGCAAAAAGGCGTGGAGAATGCTCGAAAAGGCTTGATAGGGCGGATTGGTGATATGGACTTTGGGAAGGAGTTCAGAACGTGCTTTTCCTTCCTCCGTCCTCCATGCCCATGCGCCTCTTCACTCACCACTTCCTTGGATTTCTAGTACTGGTTGGATTGATCGGGGAGGCGCGGGCCCAGATTAGTGATTTCTCGGCAGCCCATCTGCCGTCATCACAGGACGTCGAGATCGTCTTTCAAGTCGGCAAGAGTGCCTCATTTGTGCCGGCTGGAACCCCTGTATTCTCCATTTCGTTGGACGGTGGGAACACCTACGTCGACACGGTCAAAACCTTCGATCCAAAAGCGGCGCCTGGCACGCAGGTAGCAATCGGGTTGAACCGGTATATCTGGAAGGCGGCTGTCGACCATCCCAACACCTATGTGGATCCGGCGTTCATCCGTATGCGAATGAATGTGACACGCAACGTCACTCCTCACTTCCAGTATCAGAGTGGCAGCAAGCCAGCCATCAAGGTCAACACTGCAGCTCCGGCATTCGAGGTGGTGAAATACATCGCTGGCGTCACTCTGACCGACTATGCGAGCTCGCTGGAAACGGTGATTCAACCGGGTGTCTACGTGGGATCAGACCTGAAGGATCTCGTCGCTAAAATCGATCCGAACGCATGGTCACCGCCCCCGAAGGATGACATCCTCCCCACCGTTTCCGGCACGCCAAGCAAGCAAGATGGAATTGCATTTCCAGTAGCAACCCGTGACGGATTCAAGTTTGCCGGAGAACCCATCGTCTACAACGGACTTCCCCAAGTATCCCCTGGAAAGCCCATTGTAGCCACGGACAACCCGAGGGAGACGAAACCCGTCACGGATGTGGATGCGCCACAGTCGGCAAAGCAGGAATCCGACACGAGGATCTCATTGCGCGTGCGCTTTGATCTATTCCAAGGAGTGGTCACTTTCGCGAACGCGAGCAGTGTCCAAGGACTGACGGGTCCGAACTTCAAATCCGCCACGGATATCTTTGTTCCTGAGGATGTCCGAAATACCTCAGCCGCTCTGCCTCCACAGAACCCCAGCACCCTGCCCCGGGAACCGGGTATCGGACTGGGCTCCGAACGGGGTACCATCTGGGGGCGAGGGGACTATCTCATCGGCATCATAGGGGCCAACGGAATCGTCGACCTTGTTGTCATATCCGACCCTACATGGGAGCACCAGTCTGACGGCGGGGAGCATCATTCCATGCTGCCAGTGCTCCAATCCAGCCTTGGGGCCCAATTCGATCTCAGAAGCGATTTCCAACGGATCGTGGTGTGGCGCGCGGTCTTTTCGAATCGAGAGCTGCCAATGGAGGAGCTGGTCCAATTCACCCGCTACTTCCCTGGGTATCTGGAGGAGGTGCTTTCGGTGGATGCGGCCGCTGTCAAAAAGGCTCAGGCAGCGCCCGCCAAGCCCTTGGCGGCCCACGGTCCAGTCAACGCAAATCCTCAGTTGGAGCGGCTGTGGCGGGGAGGATCCAAGAACCAAAAATACAATGTCGTGATCACAGGTGATGGATTCGCCGATACAGAGGAGGACAATCAAAAGATTCGAAGTTGGCTCACGAATGTTTTGATGAACCAATTTACCCAAGCCGACGCCCAGCCCTCATTCCTGAATGCGGTCAATTTTTTGTACTTTGACGCCAAATCGCGTGATTCAGGAATCACCCAAACAATTCGAACCAACATTGGGCAGACCAATTTGGCAAGGTTTCAGAGCCTCACCAATTTCTACCTTTCTAAGGCGGACGGCTCCAACCCAACCAACGTCAACGTCTACCTTGTTAATGGACCACTAAAAAATACTGCCTGGGGGTTCGCATCAGCTGGCTGGGAAGCCTGCTGGAACCTGTCGTTGACAGGTTGGCGTCCTGTCATTGATGCGGTCACAGCGGCTTTCGATCGGACACCCGACGAGGTCTGGCTTGTTGCCAACACCCCGACGGGGGGCTGCAAATCCAGCGTCGATGGTGTGACCTGCGTTTTCATTGCATTGGACGGCGCAGCATCCGTCTCACTCCATGAATTCGGCCACTCTTTCGGAAAGCTTGGTGACGAATATTCGCAGGAGGTTCCCTACCCGTCCCCCAAAGGACGCGCATCTCGAGCGACTGTTAATCTTTTCGAGGTCAATTCTTGGGATCAAACCCTTCCTGGAGTTCGGGCAGAGTGGCAGAAGTGGATCCCAGGCTGGAGACCCCTTCCGACCATGGACACCAATGTGGTCCTGCGGGATACCGATGTGGGACTTTTCTTGGGTGCTCACTACGCAACCAACGGCATCTACCGACCCGCCGTCAATTCTCGGATGAGGACCAGCTCTAAACTGCACTCACCAGTCGGAATCACTGAAATGCGGAAACGGGCTGCAACGTTTCGCGAGCAAGACCTTCGCCGGAATCAGATCTTGGACGCCAACAATGACGGCAAGGCCGACTTGATTGTACAGGACGATCGACAAGTGGGCCTGTTCCTGAGTGCAGATCGGTCAGTCGGTCCGGCCGATCCAGCAAGGGGAAGCCCTCCGAGGGCTGTGTCCTGCGTCCTCGAGCCACGTTGGTTCGTGACCGACATGCTGAAAACCGGAGAACGCAGCTGGGAATTCCGCGCTGGCGATCGACATGTGGTTTGCGATTTCAACCGTGATGGAAATCAGGACCTGTTTGTGCACAACCCCGAGACTTGGGCCATGCCCTACATCGGAATCCTGCGTTCAACGGGGCAATCCTTCGAGGTCGTGAAGAGGTACGACTCCTCCCTGACCGGATGGGC
>CAZZKQ010000484.1:0-2947 GCA_964654875.1 uncultured Verrucomicrobiota bacterium
ACGACCCATAGTCTTCTTACTTGAGTTTCATGGGACGGCCATCGCGCCGGACCAGAATGAAACGGTTGGAGAGTTTTCGCCGGTTGCGGGTGCGATACCCCTTGGCCAAGAGACCCCATGGAGAGGTGAGGTGCTGGCGGCCACCGCCACCCTTGGACTTTCCCTGGCCACCACCGTTGGGATGGTCCACAGGGTTTCGAACCATACCACGGGACATCGGTCGAATACCCAGATGCCGCGCCCGGCCAGCCTTGCCCAGCACGACATTCTCCCACTGCGCGTTGCCCACCTGGCCAACCGTGGCAAAGCACTGCTCATGGACCCGCCTGATCTCGCCCGAGGGAAGCCGGATCTGAGCATACCCTCCGTCCCGTGACATCAGCGTCGCATGGGACCCGGCAGAACGCACCATCTGGGCACCTCGACCCGGAAGCAGTTCGACGTTGTGGATCGCCAAACCCACAGGAATGTTGGCCAGCGGCAAGGCATTGCCCGTCGTGGGGGCGGCAGCGGGACCGCTCATCACGGAATCACCCACCTTCAGCCCATCCGGGCACAGAATGTAGGCCCGTTCGGCGTCCGCATATTCGATCAATGCGAGCCGGGCGGTGCGGTTTGGATCATACTCGACCGCAATCACCTTGGCGACGACACCAACCTTCCCGCGGCGGAAATCAACCGTCCGGATCTTCCTTTTGTGACCCCCACCCCGCGCACGAACGGTCACACGGCCATGGTTATTTCGCCCACCAGTCCCCTTCTTCGTAAAGACGAGGGACTTCTCGGGACGGGATTTCGTTACGTCCGAAAAATCTTCCACCGTGACATAACGGGTCGACGGCGTGAGCGGCCTAAATGTTTTCACGAATTGGTCAGCGTTTGCGCGGGACGTCTGTCCTCGCGGATCCCGCCATCACTCCCGTTTGCTTGGGGCTCACGGTTATCGGCTGGACTCGTTCCGGATCCTCTTCACAAAGAAGTGAAACGGAGCGACGAGATTACCCACTGATCAACTCGGTGCAATACCTTTTTGAAGTTTTTTCCGGGTGGCACGAGAGAACCGGGGAGGGGCCACGCTTCTCAGCCAAGGGATTCACCGATTCGCGCCAACTCACGGCGGGCCGCCTGTCGTGTCCGGCAGATGATGGTGTCCACGGTGCCCCTGCGCATTCCGAAATGGAGGGCCACCTGGACCGGTGTCCATCCATCGAACGAGATCAGTTGGTAGATGGTGAAATCCTTTGGCGAGACGATCTGCCGGAGGCGCAGCAGAAGCAGCTGCTTGAAATCGCGGTCGGTCACATCCGCGAGGGTGTCACCCGCCAGTGAAGCCGGTGCTCCGACACCGTAGGGATTCCATTCCTCACCCGATTCGCTCTCGATCGGACTGGTCTGCAGGCGCTGTCTTCGTTGGGCATCGATGGCACACCACATCGTCAGCTGCCCCAACCACCGTCTGAAGGCCCCAGGTCTCCCTCCAGTGGCGAACAGGCCGATGTTCCGGGCAACCCGCGAAAAGACTTCCTGACCCACCTCCTCGGCCTCGGCAGTCGTCAAACCCCGCTGGCGGCCGATGTTCAGCACCAATCCGCGGTATCGTTCATAGAACTCCCGCCACCCATCGTCGTCATCGAGATCCTTGACCCGGTTGATCAACGTCGCGCTCGTGCGTCGACCGATGTCCACAGATGAACTCACACCCCTGAATACGAAGGCCGCGGTCGACTTGCTACAGAGAATCCTCGAAGCCAATCCCCGAGGCGCAGCGCAGGACATCCTTTGGAAGTGTGCACCTCACGGAGGCCAGCCGGGGAGTCGAAGGGGTGTCCAAACCGAGCCTTCCATGTCGGCCTCGGGCCTTCCGTGGCGAAGCGCTTTCCATGAAGACTCATGGAACGAGTTCAACGGCGGACCCTCCGTCCGGCGTAGCCAGAACCAGCGCCGCCTCCCGGCGGGTCGATCTCGAGACCGATCCGAGAACCTTCAGATAGGTTGCCTCGAGGAACATCAATCCAGGAGGCCCGCCCATCCGGGTCGATGCCACTCCGCCCCTCCAGAGAATCTGTCCCGTCTTGGATTCCTCAAGGGAGCCGAAATACCGGTTGACCGGAGCCTTTCCGGAAACCTTTCCATCGGCAGCCCAACGGAACGTGATCACGACTCCCTCCGGAATAGGCACAGGGGCATTGCTGGAGATGATCCGCGCCACCCTCAGTTCTTTGTCCCTCCAGGAAACCGGGTTGCGTTCCGGAGACACGCAGCCCCAGCCCACGGCGCAGGCGCCCATGATCCCAAGTGAAACCCCGCATCTCCAGAGTCCGTTCATGGGCGGATCCTGCACCGGACCGTTGCACCCGTCATCCCCACGATAGGGGTTCCGAACAGTGAAATGGGGACATCCGACACCCGTGACTCATTCAACCCTTCCTGGCCCGGAGAATCCGAGGCAGAGTCTCCCCGTCATCCGTATCGAATGAAGAATGTCGTCCTGCTCGGGAGCACCGGGTCCATTGGCACCAGTACACTCAAGGTCGTGGAGGACCTGCCAGGAGAGCTGCGTCTGGTCGGGCTCGCGGCCGGCAACAACAGTGACCTTCTCCGCGAGCAGGCCCTGCGACACCACCCCGAGGCCGTGTCCCTTCAGGATCCAGGAGCGGCACAGGTCCTGGCCAACCGCCTACCGGGCATCCCAGTCCATTCAGGGACTGAGGGCCTTCTCAGGCTCGCCACGCTGCCCTCCGCCGACATTGTCCTGATCGCGATCGTGGGCACGGCCGGGCTCGCTCCAGCCTTGGCGGCGATCAGGGCCGGCAAGGACATCGCCGTGGCCTCGAAGGAAATCCTGGTCATGGCAGGACAGATCGTGATGAGCGAGGCACGGCGCCACGGGGTTCGCGTCCTGGCCGTCGACAGTGAACACTCCGCCATCTTCCAGTGCCTCGATGGG
>CAZZKQ010000485.1:0-2936 GCA_964654875.1 uncultured Verrucomicrobiota bacterium
CGTCGCCGTGATCCGGAGGGCGGCGGCGGCCTTGGCGGCGGCGGCCCGGTCCTTCCAGAGGATGGCGGCGCATCCCTCGGGGCTGCTGACGGGATAGTAGGCGTTCTCGAGGATCAGGACGCGGTCGGCGACCCCGATGCCCAGGGCTCCGCCCGACCCGCCCTCGCCGATGACGGCGGCGAGGATGGGGACCTCGAGGAGCATCATCTCGCGAAGATTCACCGCGATGGCCTCCCCGATGTGCCGCTCCTCGGACCCGATGCCGGGATAGGCCCCTGCGGTGTCGATCAATGTCACGATCGGCAGCCCGAACTTGTCGGCCATCTTCATCAGGCGGAGGGCCTTGCGATACCCTTCCGGATGGGCGGAACCGAAGTTCCGGAGGATGTTCTCCTTGGTGTCCCGGCCCTTCTGGGTGCCGATGACCATGACCGGTTCGCCCCCGAGCCGGGCGAACCCGCCGACGACGGCCCGGTCGTCCGAATACTGGCGGTCCCCATGGAGCTCCTCGAAATCGGTGAGGGCGGTCTGGATGTAGTCGAGCGTATAAGGCCGTTTGGGGTGCCGGGCCAGCTGGACCCTCTGCCACGGGGTGAGGTTGGAGTAGATCTGCCGTCGGGCCTCGTCGAGCTTGCGTTCGAGCTGTCCGATCTCCTCCTCCCAGGAGAACCCCATGGAGTGGTTCTCGGGGTGCTGCCGGAGATCCTGAAGCTTCTGCTGCAGCTCGAGGATCGGCTTTTCGAAATCCAGATGATGTTTCATTGGGGGGCACCACGGGGGCGCCGGAACTGGAGGCGGACCGTACGGGGCACCCTGCGCTCCCTCAACTCCCAACTCAGGGTCCACCCGGCGCGGGGTTTCTGCCCGGGGTGGGATCTGTCGATCCACTGTCCCAACGGCGTGGTACCGGACCAGAGAGTGTTTGTGCTCGGTGGGCCGAATCCCGAACCTCGCCGGGGTGACGACCTACACCGCCAAGTTGGACCGGGATCAGATGGACCGGCTGGAGGCCCTGATCCGGGACGGGAACTTCAAGCTCCGGGAGGTCGCCCATGCCCGGGTCAGCGGGGTGAAGCCCGACTTCAATGTGACCCTCTACGCGTCCGGCAAGGTCGTCGTCCAGGGCAAGGGCACCCGGGAGTTTGTGGAGTTCGTGCTGGAGCCAGAGGTCCTTGGGAGCGCCCGGCTGGGCTACGAGGAGGAGGTCGAGCCGGAACGTCTGCTGCCACGACTCGGTGTCGACGAATCCGGCAAGGGCGATTTCTTCGGTCCCCTCTGCATCGCGGGGGTCTACGTGAACGCCGACGTCGTCCGGGCCTGGAAGGACGCGGGGATCCAGGACTCCAAGAACATCGGCAGCGATTCCCGGATCGCGGATCTCGCGACCCGCATCCGTGAGACTCCCGGGTGCGTCCATACTGTCGTGACGATCGGGAACGAAGCCTACAACCGGATGCACCAGCGCAATGGATCGGTGAACCGGGTCCTGGCCTGGGGCCATGCCCGGGTGATCGAAAACCTGCTGCTGCAGCGCCACCGGATGGTCCCGGCCCCGGTGCGGGCCATCAGCGACCAGTTCGCCCAGGACAAGGACACGGTCGCCAAGGCGCTGATGTCCCTGGGACGTGAGATCGAGCTGGTCCAGCGCCACCGGGCCGAGGAGGACCTGGCCGTTGCGGCGGCGTCGATCCTCGCGCGGGACGAGTTTGTCCAGCGGCTGAAGCGGCTTGGGGAGACCTTGGGGGTGACGCTGCCGAAGGGGGCGTCCGCCGCGGTGGAGGAGGCGGGACGTCGGCTGGTGGAGCGGCATGGCGAGACGGGGCTGCGCCAGGTGGCCAAGATGCACTTCCGGACCGCCTATCGGGTGCTGGGACTCCCGGAACCCCCGAAGGTGGAGTGGAAGCGTCGGTCCTGAGGGGTTCGGGTGGCCGCATCGCATCGGCGGTCTCCGGGGCACTGAGCGCTTGCACGGACCCCGTCCGGCCGTACCGTCGCGGCCTGTTTCCGGCAGTCGCCGGCTTCTTCCATCACCGTGAGCGCCAGCCCATCCCCGTCCGCCTCGTCCGAATTCCTCCACCGTCACCTTGGTCCGTCGGAGACCGAACAGCAGGAGATGCTCCGGTTCCTCGGGATGGCGTCGCTCGGGGATCTGATCGACCGGGCGGTGCCGGCTCCGATCCGGCTGTCCTCCCCGCTCAACCTCCCCGCCCCTCTGTCCGAGTCCGACGCCCTCGCGCGGCTTCGGGGAGTCGCGTCGAAGAATCAGGTCTTCCGGTCGTTCATCGGCATGGGCTACCACGGAACTGTCACGCCGCCCGTCATCCTCCGGAACATCCTCGAGAACCCGGGCTGGTACACCTCCTACACCCCCTATCAGGCGGAGATCTCCCAGGGGCGGCTCGAGGGGCTGCTCAACTTCCAGACGATGGTGTGCGATCTCACGGGGCTCGAGATCGCCAACGCGTCGCTCCTCGACGAGGCCACGGCCTGCGCCGAGGCCATGATGCTCTGCCACCGGGTCAAGGAGGGCGAGGCCGCCGGCGCCGTCGTGCCCTCCCGGTTCTTCGTGGCGGCCGACTGCCATCCCCAGAACATCGACCTGGTCCGCACCCGTGCCCGGGCCCTGGGATTCGAAGTGGTGGTCGGGGACTGGAGGACGTTCCAGCCGGACCGGACCTTCTTCGGCGCCCTGATCCAGTATCCGTCGACCGATGGCTCCGTGTCGGAGTTCACCGCGTTCGCCGGGGTGGTGAAGGCGGCTGGGATGCTCCTGGTGGTCGCGGCCGACCTGTTGTCGCTCACCCTCCTGAAGGCGCCCGGCGAGTTCGGGGCGGATGTGGCGGTGGGCAGCGCCCAGCGCTTTGGCGTGCCGCTCGGGTACGGGGGACCGCACGCCGCGTTCTTCGCGACCCGGGATGCCTACAAGCGGCAGATGC
>CAZZKQ010000486.1:0-2928 GCA_964654875.1 uncultured Verrucomicrobiota bacterium
CTGCATGCGCGGGTGCCGGTCCTGGTCGGATGTTCGAGCCAGTCGCTCATCGCCAATGGCGAGGAGTTCGAAGACCAGCCCGGGTTGGTGCTCCAGCTGTTCCACCTGCCGGGGGCGGATCTTCGGGCGGTCCACTTCGGCCAGGAGGCGATGGAATCCTGTGAGACGGAGTCCGACTGGCATCAACTGACGGGTGTGCCTCCCGCGCGGTCGCAGGGGTGGCTGGTCCTTGCCGACCCCTTCAACCTCGACGGTGAGCGGTGGCTGAGGGCGTGGAATGCCGCGTATCCCGGGGTGCCGAGTGTCGGAGGCCTGGCGAGTGGTGTCTTTGAGCAGCAGACGACGCAGTTGTACCTCGACGGAGCCGTCCATGAGGAAGGCATCGTGGCCCTCAGCGTCGGCGGGCGGGTCCGGCTCCAATCCGTCGTCTCCCAGGGGTGCAGTCCGATCGGCTGTCCCTGGACCATCACCCGTGCCGACCGGAACCTGATCTTCACCGTTGGGAACCGTCCGGCCTATGAAGTGTTGCTGGAGACCGTGAACGACCTGCCCAAGGAGGAGCAGGGGAAGGTCCAGGGCAACCTGTTCGTCGGCTTTGCCAGCAATGAGTACCAGGAGGAATTCCAGCGGGGCGACTTCCTCGTGCGCAATCTGATCGGGGCCAATCCCGAGAACGGCATGCTGGCAGTCGGGGCTGTGCCCCGGACCGGGCAGACGATGCAGTTCCATCGACGCGATTCCCAGTCGGCGTCCGAGGATCTCGTGGCGGCTCTGTCCGCGGCCCGTGCGCGGATCCGGGACGGGACGGTCTATGGCGGCGTGCTGGGAGTCTGCAACGGCCGTGGCTCGGGTCTGTTCGGACGTCCCAACCACGATGCCGGTCTCATCCAGGAGCAGCTCGGTCCGTTGCCGGTGTCGGGTTTCTTCTGCAACGGGGAACTGGGGCCCGTGGGGCGGAAGAACTTCCTCCATGGCTACACGGCGTCCCTCGGCCTCTTCGTCACCGCGTGAACGACGGGTCCCAACCGGCCGAAGCCGCACCGTTGACGATCGCCCCCGGGGTCCGTCTGCCGGCGCACATCCTGTCACGGCTCGACCTGGCGGCGGTCTTCCCTGGCGTGCAGGACGTCGAGGTCGAGCTGGGATCCGGGGACGGTTCGTTCCTGGCGGAGTACGCCGCGCTGAATCCGGGGCGTGGTTTCCTCGGCGTGGAACGTCTGCTGGGACGCCTCCGGAAGCTGGAGCGCAAGGCCCAGCGTCGGGGGCTGTCCAACCTCAGGGTGCTCCGGCTGGAGGCCGGCTATGTGCTGCGGTGGAAACTCGCGTCTGGAACCGTCTCGGCCCTCCACGTCTATTTCCCGGATCCCTGGCCGAAACGACGCCATTGGAAGCGTCGACTGGTCAACGAGGCCTTCGTGGAGGAGGCCGCACGGATCTTGAGACCCGGTGGACAGGTCTTCCTGCGCACTGACAACGAGCCCTACTTCGTTCAGATGCGGGAGGTGTTCGGAAGGAGCTCACGCTTCGTGGAGGTGGATTATCCGCCCGAACAGGCATCCGTCGTCACCGATTTCGAGCGCGACTTCAATGCGCAGGGCATCCCGACGCTGCGTGTCGCGTACCGGCGGACCGATGTGCCTGGGCTTGCCAACGGCAGGGGTGGCGAACCAAGTTGATCCCGTATGGTCCCTCTGCTGAACCACTTCCTGGTGCTCCTGTTGATAGCGCTCCAGGGGCCTGCGTTGCTGGGGCAAGGCGCTCCGGCGCCGACATCCCGGCTGACGGATCGCCAGGAACGGGTGCTTCAAGGCGTGGCGCGCGGG
Source organism: uncultured Verrucomicrobiota bacterium (assembly GCA_964654875.1). Classification (GTDB taxonomy): domain Bacteria; phylum Verrucomicrobiota; class Verrucomicrobiia; order Limisphaerales; family UBA9464; genus UBA9464. Next base: position 1,824 of record CAZZKQ010000486.1, read on the forward strand.
CGTTATGTGGGGCGCTGGCAGGAGCTGACCGACGACCAGTTTGCCGTCATGCAGCGACGGGCGGATGACTACCGGGCACGGTTGGTGGACCGGCATCTGAGGAATGGACTCGTGGTGAGCCTTCGTGCGGATGGGGTGACCCCGGGTTCCCTCTCGTCCTATGAGGCTCTGGATCTTTCGGCGGCCCAGACCGGGTATCTCCTGGGTGTTGAAGCCCTCCGGTTTGCCGTGACCCGGGACGCAGGTTCGACGGTGGGGATCAGCAATCTCCTTTCAGGGGTTGAACGACTCCTGTCGTCGGGTCCACGACCCGGGTTTCTTCCTGTGTTTGTGGGTGCCGCCGCGGATCCCGCCTACCGGGCCGTCTATTCAAAATACGGAGGCGAGGATCCGGATCGACCTGGCTTTGGACGTCTGGCCCGGGAGGGGGTGTCGACGAATGGTGTGCCCTTGGTCTGGCTCGGTGGGGCCGACCGGAACACCTATGCGGCACTCAACCTGGGGCTTGGCCTCGTCCACAAGCTGGTCCGTGAACCTGCGATCCGGGACCGGATCGCCCGATCGGTGGGTCTCATGCTGGAACGGCTTCGGGAGGATGGCTGGAGGATCCAGGATGGACTTGGCCGGACGAATTTTGTCACCCCTCTCCTCAAGGCGGCTCTTCTCTGCACCGGGGCGAACACAGAGCCCAGAACCTACCTCGCCCCCTTCCGTGCGATGGCGGCCGAGCTGCTGGAACTGCCCTCTCCGTCCATGACACGGTACGGCGGATATGCCGGCAATGTGTCGGTCTTCGCCAATCTGTTCCTCCTGGCCCGGCTTGACCCCGAATCCTCCCGGGTGGAGCTCTACCGAAGGCGGCTCACCCAGATCTGGGACGAGGCGGAGCCCGACCTCAACCCTCTCCTGGCCGCCCTCTACATGGATGCCTTCGAGCGGCGTCCCAACAACTCGGGAGCGATCACCATCCTCCAGGGTGTTCTGTCCCAGTTCCCGGATCCGCCACGGGTCCCGGTGTCGGTCTCCACCACCAATGATCCCCCCGTTAGGCTGATGGCCAACGGGAGGGAATGGGCCCGGCATGCCCAGCTGCTGGATCGGCGTC
>CAZZKQ010000487.1:0-2927 GCA_964654875.1 uncultured Verrucomicrobiota bacterium
AGTCTGGGATCCGTGGGGGTGATCGGGTGCGCCGGTCCCCCGGAGGAATCCTGTTGCGTCGATGGGACCTCTCTCGACACAGTCCCCGCGCTTTCGGAGAGGTGGCTGAGTGGTTTAAGGCGCACGCCTGGAAAGCGTGAGTGGGCTTATACCCCACCGGGGGTTCGAATCCCCCCCTCTCCGCCAAGCTTCCCCGGGACTCCTCTCCCGGGTTTCTGATCCGGCTTTCCTTCTCCCCAAGGTCTGCTGACGTCCCCCTGCTTGACGATCCCGGCATGTGGTCTCAACAAAGGGGGAGTCACCATGAGCCAGCACCTCTTCGCCGCGTTCGCCCAGTCGGCCTCCACCCGGTCTGAAAAGCCCGCCCTGTTCTGGGCCCGGGAACAGTTCTCCTACGGCCGGATCCTGCAGCAATCCCTCGGGGTGGGAGCCCGTCTCCGGACGCATCTCGGGGTCCAGCCCGGCGATCGGGTCGCCCTCTGGCTCCGGAATCGGCCGGAATTTGTCTCGGCCCTCTTCGGCATCCTCGCTGCCGGCGGCGTCGCGGTCCCGATCAACAACTTCCTCAAGCCGAACGAGGTGGCCTACATGCTCGAGGACGCCGGGGTGAAGGTCGTCATCACCGAGGACTCCAATCCCGAGGCCCTCGCGGCGCTCCAGCAACTCCGTCCGGATCTCCGGATCCTGCGTGTCGAGGACCTCGTGGTGGATCCCGGCCCGGTCGCGTTCCATCCGGTCGACCGCAGCCGCTCCGACCTCGCGGTCCTGATCTACACCAGTGGCACGACCGGCAAACCCAAGGGAGCCATGCTCACGCACGGCAACCTCCTCCACAACGTCGAATCCTGCCGTCAGATCCTCCAGATCGTGGACCTCGACCGGCTCGTGCTCCTGCTGCCGATGTTCCACAGCTTCATGCTCACGGTCGGGATCCTGCTGCCGTTGCTGGTCGGTGGTTCGATCGTCCTGATCAAGTCCCTGACCCCGCCCAAGGCGATGATCGAGGAGATCCTGATCAACGAGGGGACCGTCCTGCCGGCCATGGCCCAGGTGTTCCGGGCCCTCTCGGGACTGCCCCCCGGCATTGAGCTGCCCCTCCGCCTCTGCGTCAGCGGTGCCGGGCCGCTCCCGATGGAGATCCTCAAGGGGTTCAATGCGCGGCATCCGAAGGTCCCGCTCATCGAAGGCTATGGCCTGAGCGAGGCCAGCCCGGTGGTGTCGGTGAACCCGGTCCAGGGACCCTGGATCCCCGGCACCATCGGAATCCCGATCCCGGATGTGGAGATGAGCGTCCAGGATGACATCGGGGCACGGCTCGCCGACGGGGTCGATGGCGAGATCTGTGTCCGGGGTGGAAACGTGATGACCGGGTATTGGAACGCCCCGGAGAAGACCGCGGAGACGCTGGTGGGCGGCTGGCTGCGGACAGGGGACATCGGCCACCGGCGGCCGGATGGCTACTACGTCATCACGGACCGCAAGAAGGACATGCTCAAGCCCAACGGGATCAACGTGTACCCCCGCGAGATCGAGGAGGTGCTCTACGGGTTCGAGGGCATCCGCGAGTGTGCCGTCGTGGGCGAACCCGACGAGCGGCGTGGGGAGCGGGTCATTGCGTTCGTGGCGATGGACGAGGGACGTGGATTCGACGAGAAGGCGGTGATCGCGTTCCTCAAGGAGCGCCTTGCCGACTACAAGGTCCCGCGTCGTGTGATCCCGCTGCCCGCATTGCCTCGCAATGCCACGGGCAAAATCCTGAAGACGTCCCTGCGCGAGATGCTCCGGGCCGACTCGGCGTCCTGAGAGCCCGGAGGACCGGGTCTCCCGTTGACGTTCGACGGTGGGGTGGTGGGGGATGCGGTGAGCACCGTTTCTCAGAATTGATAATTCGGACTCCCTCCCGGGACCGCGTTCCGTGGATCTTACCCGGAACCCATGGACAACGCGCCAGCCCATCAGCCGCCCCACATCCCTCCGACGCCCGTCTCTTCCCTTGGCATCCTTCCCGCTTTCCTGTCTCAGCGACGAGACCGATCCACGGGCGACCTCCCACGCCCAAAAAGGTCTTCGTTTCACATGAAACCTCCTCTAAAACAACGCGTTGGCATGGCGTCTGAACGTAATCACGCTATAGAGTTCAGTTTCGCCAGGACTCGACAGTTCTTCCTGAATGCATGACCACTGAAGAAGCCAGAACGCAAACATCATCAAAGATCGATTCCGAAGGATGGGATCTTGTCATTCACCCGACTGCACCCTGGTGGGATCTCCAGCTCCAGGACCTCTGGCGCTATCGGGACCTCATGTGGATGTTCGTCCGGCGGGACTTTGTGTCGGTCTATAAACAGACCGTCCTGGGTCCAATCTGGTTTTTCGTACAACCCCTCCTCACCACCGCCATGTTCACGCTGATCTTCAGTAACGTGGCCAAGCTGCCAACCGACGGTCTCCCTCCGATGCTGTTCTATCTAGCTGGAGTGACACCATGGAACTATTTCGCCACCTGCCTGTCCAAGACCTCGTCCACGTTTGTCGCGAATGCTCATATCTTTGGGAAAGTTTACTTTCCACGATTGATCACGCCGCTTTCGATTGTCATTTCTAATCTGATCCAATTTGGAATCCAGTTTGCCCTGTTCTTCGGTTTCTTCCTTTTCTATTGGGCAAAGGGTGCCCCTATGAACCCCAATTGGATTGGAATCCTCACGCTGACGCCGGCTCTGCTGGGATTGATGGCGCTGCTTGGCCTGGGTGCTGGCATTATCATTTCCTCACTGACGACCAAGTATCGAGACTTCACGTTTCTGGTCGCCTTTGGGATCCAACTCGCGATGTACGCCACTCCGGTGATCTATCCAGCGAGTCTCGTGCCCGAAAAATATCGCCTCTGGATCGATCTGAATCCGATGTCCCCCGTGATTGAAACC